>DASSKO010000202.1:0-5406 GCA_035690425.1 Nocardioidaceae bacterium | reverse complement strand
CCTTCTGCGCGCATCTGCGGTGACACTGGCGGCGAAGGAGGAACTGGGATGAACAGGATCACGCTCGTCCTCGCCGGGGCCCTGTGCTCGAGTGCACTGGCTCCGGTGTTACTCGCCGCACCCGCGTCGGCGGCGCCGCCGACCGGGACGTGCACACAGAGCTACAGCCCCTACAACTACGACCAGCTGGCGTTCGACCCCGCGGCGCAGGCCATCTTCACCGTGATCGACGCGAACAACGATGGCATCGTCTGCTTCAAGTACTACCCCAACGGCCCCCACGCCGGTCACGCCGGAAACCTGGTCGACGACAAGGCGGCGCCGCACACATCCTGAGCAATATGCTTGCCTGGTGCCCGCATCTGACAGCCTTCCTCCGTTCCACCTGGCCATCCCCGTCCACGACATCGACGCCGCGCGCCGGTTCTACGGTGACGTGCTCGGTTTCCGCCGTGGCCGCTCCGCGGAGCGCTGGACCGACTGGAACGTCGAAGGTCACCAGGTGGTCACCCACCAGGTCGACGACCACAGGGTCGCGGTTGCGGGCACGAACTCCGTCGACGGCCACGACGTACCGGTTCCCCACTTCGGCCTAGTCCTCGAGATCGACCGGTTCCACGACCTCGCGCAGCGGCTCACCGCCGCGGGCACCGACTTCGTCGTCGAGCCCTACTTGCGCTTCCAGGGCGAGCCGGGCGAGCAGTGGACGATGTTCTTCCTCGACCCCTCCGGGAACGCCCTGGAGTTCAAGGCCTTCCGAGACCCCACCCAGCTCTTCGCGGTCTGACCGTCCGCCCGCCCTCAGATCCCGATCCGGTGGTGGTCGACGGCGATCATGGCGACGACCCGCTCCTGGCTGCGGTCGTACGGCGCGTGGATGGAGTCGGAGAGGTCAGCGAGTGACCTCGCATGCGGTGCCGTCCTTGTCGGCGTCACTCTCGTTGTTTGCCCGATAGACGGCCGGTCGGACCGCCGGCCGGTAGTGCCCGGTCCGGTACTGCCGGTTCGCAGCCCTCTTCGACTTCGCGACGCCGTGCTTGTAGACGTGGTGCATCGCGTCGCAATTGGCGAAGTCGGTCGCCGCCTGCGCCGGCCCGGCTGCGAACGTGAAGACGCTGGCCGTGAGAGCGATGGCGATGATGCTGGCTTTGATGGAACGAAGCATGTGAGTCCCCGATGAGTGTGCTGGAGGCAGGACCCTACGTCCGGCCTCGCCCCGTCCGCAGCGAAATTGCGCCCGAGCGGCTGTGACGTTGCCGTCACGCGGCGAAAGACGCCGCGGCGACCAATAAGTGACTACTCGGAGGATTGGTGTCACCAGATGGCACCGATCCTCCGCGCAGTGCGCTGCCGCCCCTGCTCCGGAGCAAAGGCAGCGGGCCGCGTCAACCTGGGCGGGGTGAGGCGCGGCGAGCAGCAGTATCGGCGGCGAAGCCGTTGGCAAGGCTGCTCGCAAGTCGTCAGTGATCCCCGAAGAGTTATCCACCGATGGGCAATTCTTCTGGACGGCTGTCGGTGGTTCCGACTATCCTCGAACACATGTTCGATGATTGTGCGGTCCAGTCGCCAGGGACGCGGGCTGCGGCCCGCTCTGCCGGGCTGTGCGCGTCGGACATCGAGGCCATGGCCCGCAGTCTCGTCGATGCATCCGACACCGCAGAGCGAGCGGTGACCCTCGACGACGCTGCGCGGATCGACGCGATCCGGGCGCTGGAAGAGTTGAAGTCGACAGCGGCCGCGGCCCAGGCGCGACTGAGCGTGGAGTTCGCCGACTCCCAGGTGGCGGCGCAGGCCTCGGTCAGGGTGCCTGCTGCACGGCGGGGTCGCGGGGTGGCCGCACAAATTGCGCTCGCTCGACGTGAGTCGCCGGTGCGCGGAGGTCGCCACCTCGGGCTCGCCCGGGCGCTGACTCGCGAGATGCCGCAGACCTACGCCGCACTGCAGCACGGCCTGCTCTCCGAGTGGCGGGCCACCCTGCTGGTCCGCGAGACCGCGTGCCTGTCGGCGGAGGACCGCGCCGAGGTCGACCGGAGGATCGCTGCCGACACTGGGGCCGTCGAGGGTTGGGGCGACCGCCGGCTGATCGCGGAGACTCGCAAACTGACCTACAAGATCGACCCGGAGTCCGTCGTACGCCGGGCTCGCAAGGCCGAGTCCGAGCGCAACGTGACCACTCGGCCCGCACCCGACACCATGTGCTACCTCACCGGGCTGCTGCCGGTCGCGCAGGGCGTGGCCTGCCATGTCGCACTGATGCGAGCCGCCGACGCCGCCCGCGCGGCCGGCGATGAGCGCTCCCGCGGGCAGGTCATGGCCGACACGCTCGTCGAGCGCGTCACCGGGCAGGCGGCCGCGGCCGGCCCGCCGGTTCGGGTGAACCTCACGATGTCCGATCGGTCCCTGCTCGGCGGCGACAGCGAGCCGGCCCATCTGGAGGGCTACGGCACCGTGCCGGCGCAGTGGGCCCGCGACCTGGTTCGCCACGCTGCCTCCGAGGTCTCGACAGGCTTGGCCACCGGAGAAGCAAGCTCGACCAGCGACGCGACTGGCTCGACCGGCAGCGGTGGGGCAGGGGCCTGGATACGGCGGCTGTTCAGCAATCCCGAGACCGGCGAGCTGGTAGCCATGACGTCGCGCAGTCGGCTGGTGCCGAAAGGCCTGGCCGACTTCATCGCCACCCGGGATCGGACCTGCCGCACCCCGTGGTGCGACGCCCCGATCCGGCACAGTGACCACGTGGTCCCGGCCGACGCAGGCGGGGAGACCAGCGATGTGAACGGCGAAGGTCTTTGCGAGGCCTGCAACTACGCGAAGCAGGCTCCGGGATGGCGCGCCCGACCGAGCCCTGGGCCGCGACACGCGGTCGAGTCGACCACGCCCACCGGACATCGCTACCGATCGATTGCGCCACGGGCGCCGGGATCTGATCCACCCGACCCCATGCCAATCAAACGCCGACCGCCGATCACGCTCGAGCTCTACCGCTGCGACGTCGAGCTGCGCTGGGCGCCCGACGTCGCGTGAGCGAGCTGGCTAGCGCGCCGCCCGCAGGTACTGCACCGGCCACGGCGCCGCGTCGGTCTCGCCGAGCTCGTACGCCGCCCGCAACGGCCAGTGCGGCTCGCGAAGGAGCTCGCGGGCGAGCAGCACCACGTCGGCCGATCCCTCGGCGAGGATCTCCTCGGCCTGCTTCGGCTCGGTGATCAACCCGACGGCGCCCGTGGGGATCCCGGCCTCGGTGCGGATACGCCGGGCGAACGGCACCTGGTAGCCCGCACCGACCGGGATGTCGGCGAGCACGTTGCCACCGGTGGACGTGTCGACCAGGTCGACGCCTTCGTCCCGGAGCAGGGCCGCCAGCCGCACGGTCTCGTCGTCGGTCCAGCCACCCTCGGCCCAGTCGGTCGCAGAGACGCGGACGACCAGGGGCACCCCTGCGGCGACGCGAGACCGCACCTCCCGGACAACCTCGAGCAGCAGCCGGACGCGGTTGTCGAACGAGCCGCCGTACTCGTCGTCGCGGAGGTTCGACAGCGGGGAAAGGAACTCGTGGAGCAGGTACCCGTGCGCGGCGTGCAGCTCGAGCACGTCGAAACCGGCGGCGAGAGCACGCTCGGCGGCGTCGCCGAACGCCGACACCACACTCGCGATGCCCGCCTCGCTCAGCGGCTCCGGGTCCTCCCGCAGCCCGGGGAAGGGCTCGGCCGAGGGTGCGAGGGGCTGCCAACCACCGTCGGCGTCGGCGACGCCTCCACGCCGCCCGGTGAAGCCCGAGTACGTCGAGGCCTTGCGGCCGGCGTGGGCCAGCTGGATCCCCGCCGTCGCGCCCTGCCCGTGCAGGAACTGCACGATCCGCGCCCAGGCTGCCTGCTGCTCGCTGTTCCAGAGCCCGGTGTCCTCGGGAGAGATCCGCCCCTCCGGCGCCACTGCGGTCGCCTCGGTGAAGACCAGGCCGGCGCCGCCGCGGGCGAAGGAGCCGAGATGGACCAGGTGCCAGTCGTTCGGAACGCCGTCGACCGCCGAGTACTGGCACATCGGCGCCACCCACACTCGGTTGCGGACCGTGACGTCGCGCAGGGTGATCGGGGTGAACATCTCGCTCACGGGTGTTGCCTCCCAGAAGCCGCTGAATGGAACCGTCCGCCTCGGACAACCCGCGAGAGGGGGCGGGGATTCCGGGTGCGACACACGCCACTCTCGCGACGAGCGCGGGTCGGCCTATGGGCGGTGGCTGGAGCCGGGCGCGGCATCAGCCGCGCGCCGCTCGTCCCAACCGGCCTTGCCGAAGACCGCGGCGACCACCAGTCCACTCACGAGATAGCTGCCGATCAGCCACCGGGCTTCCTCGCCGCGCACGCCCATGCCCATCCAGGTGAAGAGGGTTGCACCCAGCACGCCCAGCGCCCACCAGTAGAGGACGACCCACCACGCCGTAGGGATGCGCCCGGCGCGGTGCCCGGGCCCGGTGATGCCGTCGATCCGGTCGATCCATGCCGCGATCCCGACCACGAACAGGTAGATGGCGGCCATGTACACCAGGTAGAGGAACAGCAGGCCACTGACGACCAGGAGTACGCCGTGCGCGACCCCGGACGTGTGGTCACTGCCCCAGATGCCCGCCCCGAGCACCAGGCAGCCGCCGAGATAGGCAGCGACGATCCGCGCACTCAGTCGCAGGCTCGACGCCTCGGGTTCAGGAGTCACCGGAGGACGCCGAGTGCGAAGCGCTGTTGCCGCTGTGGACCATCCGGCGCTCTCGCGGAGAGCCAGCGGGCCAGTCGTCGGGGACACCGTGGTCGGCGAAGCTCAGCGAGCGAGGCCAGCCTCACCTCGCGGAACTCCCGCCAGCCTTCCGGACCGATCCGGACCAGCTCGACGTCTGACACGGCGGGGATGCTACCTGGCGGAGAGCACACGGCCTCCGACTTCCCGCACTAGGATTCGGTCCGTGTCCGAAGCCCAGGCGAACGAGGAGAGCGAGGCAGTCAGCCTCCTGTCCGGCTTGGCCGCCATTCTCGGTCTCCTCTTCATCTCGATCATCGGCATCGGTGGGCCCGCGTGGCTGGGTCTGCTCGTCGGCGCTGTCGACCTGGTGGTCGCGTGGCGCGTCACCCCTCCACCGCGGGCACGCTCGCTACGGGCGGTCGCGGGCCTCATGGGCGTCCTCACGGTCGCGTGGTCGCTGGTCCGCCTGTTCGTCTTCTGAGACCGGATGCCAGCTACCCGATCACCGCACTCCCGGACCGGGGAACCGGTGCACCTCCTGCGGCCAGTCGAGCGCGACGGCGAGCCGGCCGGCCCAGTACCGCGCGGCCTCGTCGTCGGGCACGTCCACGACGAGGAAGCCGCCGAGGTGCTCCTTGGTCTCGACGTAGGGCCCGTCGGTGAAGACCGGCTGCCCGTCCC
>DASSKO010000201.1:0-2369 GCA_035690425.1 Nocardioidaceae bacterium | reverse complement strand
CCGCTCCGTGCCGAACCGGGTGACGGTGACCCGGTAGATCGTGATCTCGTAGCGGGTCGGGGTGCCGTAGGCGATCTGGATGGACCCGATCAGGTTGGGCTCCAGGCCCTGCCCGGCCGGCCGGTCGAACCGCTGCCACTGGCTGGGCTCGGCCACCCAGGTGCCGCCGGAACGCACGTCGTTGAGGACGAGCTCCATGAGGATCTGCCGAGCCGACTCCTCCGGCACGATCGCCGACGGGCGGATGACCTCGGTGACCGAGCCCTCCTCACCGGAGGCGGCGGAGACCAGCATCTCCAGCATGTCCCGGGCGGCATCGGTTTGGTCGGTGGTGTCCATCTCCCCACCACCATCGGCCGCGGCTCGACCAGACTTCACGAACGCCACCGGAATGGCCTAGAGGTCTAAGCGGAAGTGGTCCGGGAGGACCAGCGAGATCCTCATCGAGGACGTGATGGAGCCGCCTGTCGTGTCCTGGCTCAGGACATCGGAATGGGGTGTCTCACGACATCGGCATAGCGTGTCGCAGGTCTTCGGAATGGTTGGGGCCGCGCAGGCTGCGCCATGTCGAAGCGTCGTCTGGTCATCACTGCTGTTCTCGCCGGCCAATCGCAGTCGGAGGTCGCCCGCACCTACGGGGTGTCGCAGGGCTGGATCAGCCGGCTGCTGGCCCGCTACCGCATCGAGGGTGCGGCCGCCTTCGAGCCGATCTCCCGAGCTCCGAAGACCAGCCCGGGTGCGACCCCGGCCGCGACGGTCGAGCTGGTCCTGCGGCTACGTAAGCAGCTATCTGAGGCCGGCCTGGACGCCGGCGCGGACACGATCGGCTGGCATCTCAAGCGGCACCATCGCATCGAGGTGTCGAGGGCGACGATCAACCGGATCCTCATCCGAGCCGGTGCCGTCATCCCGGACCCGTCGAAGCGACCGAAGAGCTCCTACGTCCGGTTCGAGGCGGAGATGCCGAACGAGTGTTGGCAGTCCGACTTCACCCACTACCGGCTCACCGACGGCACCGACGTCGAGATCCTGACCTGGCTGGACGACTGCACCCGCTACGCACTGTCGGTCACCGCGCATGATCGCGTCACCGGCCCGGTCGTGCTCGCCACGTTCCGTAAAGCCGTTGCTGCCCATGGCATCCCGGCCTCGACGCTGACCGACAACGGGATGGTGTTCACCACCCGCTTCGCCGGCGGCAAAGGAGGACGCAACCACCTCGAGCACGCACTCCGCGAGCTGCACGTCACCCAGAAAAACGGCCAGCCCAACCATCCGCAGACCCAAGGCAAGGTCGAACGGTTCCAGCAGACGCTAAAGAAGTGGCTGCGCGCCCAGCCGAACCAGCCGCGCACCCTCACCGAACTGCAGGCCCTCATCGATACCTTCATCGCCCTCTACAACCACCGGCGGCCGCACCGGTCGCTGCCCCACCAGGCCACCCCCGCCACCGTCTACACCTCACTGCCCAAAGCGGCTCCGTCAACCGATCGCAGCGCTGACAGCCACGACCGAGTCCGCCACGACAAGATCGACAAAACAGGCTGCGTCACCCTCCGCCACGCCGGCCGGCTCCACCACATCGGCATCGGCCGGACCCACGCCGGAACCCACGTCATCCTGCTCGTCCAAGACCTGCACGTCACCGCCGTCGACGCCGTCACCGGCGAGATCCTGCGCGACCTGATCATCGACCCACGCAAGGACTACCAACCCCGAGGCCTGCCACCCGGCCCACCACGCAAAAACAAATAGTCCGAACCCACGAATTGCAGGTCCGGACTATTCCGATGTCCCGAGACATCACACAGTCGGGGCGGAGGGATTTGAACCCACGCTCTCCGGTCCCCCAGACCGGCGCCTTAGACCAAGCTTGGCCACGCCCCGTGGTGCGCGACGAGCATAGTTGACGTCACCACAGGCACCCGCAGCCGTTGTCGGATAGCCCGTCCGCTCGGACAGTACCCGCGGCTACCGACATGTGGTTTCGTACGGCGACAGTCATGGTGGCCACTTCTGAGCTCGACACACCGGCACCGGAGCGGGTGTGGACGGTCCCCAACCTGCTCAGCGCGCTCCGGCTGCTCGGCGTGCCCCTGTTCCTCTGGCTCGCCTTGGGACCGCACGCCGACGGCTGGGCCTTCGCCGTCCTCGCCTTCGCGGGCGTCAGCGACTACGCCGACGGCAAGATCGCCCGGCGGTTCAACCAGTCGAGCCGGCTGGGCGCGCTGCTCGACCCGGCCGCGGACCGGCTCTACATCCTGGCGACGATCGTCGCGCTGATCGTCCGCGACATCGTGCCGCTGTGGCTCGGGGTCAGCGTGCCGGCCCGTGACCTGTTGCTCGCGTTCACGCTCCCGGTGCTGGCC
>DASSKO010000200.1:0-16722 GCA_035690425.1 Nocardioidaceae bacterium | reverse complement strand
GGCCGTCGGTCTCGGCCCGACGCGCCGCCTCCACCAGACCGGCCCAGTCGGCTGGTGTGGCGCCGCCACGGTGCAGACCGGTGTCGGCCTTCAGCTGGATCCGTGCCGTGCGGCCGAGCCCGCGCGCCGCGGCCACCATCTCGGCGAGCTCGTCGGTCGAGTACGCCGTGACGTCGACGTCGGCCTCGATCGCGGCGCCGTAGTCCTCCCCCGGCACGGCGAGCCAGGTCAGGATCGGGCCGGTGTCGCCTGCCCGGCGCAGCACGAGCGCCTCGTCGAGCACGGCCGCACCAAGCCAGGCGGCGCCTCCCCGGCGGGCGGCCGCGGCGGACTCGACCAGGCCGTGCCCGTAGCCGTCGGCCTTCACCACGGCCATCAGCGGCCGGCCGACGTGCCGCACGAGCGTGCGCACGTTGTCGCTGATCGCCTGCAGGTCGATGACGGCCTCCGCGCGGGCGCCCCCCACGGCCTCACTCCACCGGGTCGTACGCGCAGGAGTCCGCGGCCTCGACGGCCTGGTCGGGCGACGTCCCAGCGCCCGCGGCCGGCTGCAGTGTGGCCTGCTCCGGTGTGGTCGAGTCGTGACTTGCCGGCTGGGCGTGCGTCGGCTCTGGTGGGTCGATCGCTTCCTGCACCGTGGCATGGACCCAGTCGTAGTCGGGGTCACCCGGGGTGAACTGCTCCGAGGAGCGGAAGACGACAGACTCCAGCTCCTGGTCCTTGACCTTCAGCAGCAGGTCGACGAAAGCGGGCAGCAGGTCCTGCGGGATGTCGGTGCGCAGGATCTCCTTGCCGGCTTTGGCGAGCTCCTGGTAGCGGCGCAGCAGGTTGACCGGCTCGGCCTTGTCGACGATGGCGTCGATCATGCAGCGCTGTCGTTCCATCCGCTCGTAGTCGTCGGAGCCGTAGCGGCCGCGGGCGAACCACAGCGCCTCGAAGCCGTTGAGATGCTGGTCGGGCCCCGGCTCGAGGTAGTCCTTGGGCTCGATCCCGAGGTCGGTGTTGCCGCCGATCGGGATCGGCTCGTTGATGTTGACCGTCACCCCGCCCATGGCGTCGACGATCTGCTCGAAGCCGGCGAGGTTGACCAGCAGGTAGTAGTCGACGTCGATGCCCAGCGCAGCGCTCACACCGAGTTTGAGCGCGTCAGCCCCCGGGTTGTCGGTCCGCCCCAGCACACCGGGGTGCATAGCCGGCACGTTGCGGTAGATCGCGTTGAGCATGTACTCCGCATCAGGTCCGTCGCCGCTGAACCCGTGGGGGTACAACTTGTGCAACGGCGAGTCCTCGGGGAACGGCACGTTCATCAGGTTGCGCGGCAGGCTGAACAGCACCGTCTCGCCGGTGTCGACGTCCATGCTGGCGACGATCACGGTGTCGGTGCGGATGCCCATCCGGTTGACACCACCGTCACCGCCGAGCAACAGCACGTTGACGCGTTCCTGGTCCCCCCACGGGTCGGCCGCCGTGACGGTGGGCCGGGTGGCGCTGTGCGTGTGCTGCTGGAAGACCGAGTTGACCAGGTCCGCCTGCACCATCGAGTAGCGCGCGCCGACTGCGAGCGGCGCCGACACCAGCAGGCACAGCACGACGACGAAGGCTGCTCCGACATAGTTGTGCCAGCGCGGCCGTTGCAGCGGCCGCACCATCCGGTAGGTCGCGACCACGACCGCCACCCAGGCCACCAGCAGCGTGATCAACGCCACCGACAGGATGGTGAGCCGGTCCGGGTCGACGGCGGTCCGCAAAAGGCTCCGGACATGGGTGGCGGCGTACCAGCCACCGAGCACCGCCACCAGCAGGGTCGGCAGCAGCACCAGCAGGCCGAGCGTGCGACGACCGGCGAAGATGAACCCGCTACCCGGCAGCACGGCGCTGAGCGCCGTGATCCCGAGCGTGCCCGGCAGGCCCTGCGCACGGCGCAGGTCAGCGCGACGGGAGCGCCCGGACTGGGAG
The DNA here is from genome assembly GCA_035690425.1 of Nocardioidaceae bacterium. Taxonomy (GTDB): domain Bacteria; phylum Actinomycetota; class Actinomycetes; order Propionibacteriales; family Nocardioidaceae; genus DASSKO01. The sequence continues at coordinate 14,766 of DASSKO010000200.1, read as the reverse complement.
CGCGCCGCGTTGCGCTGGTTGCGTTGGGCAGCAGTCTCGGTCATCGCCTCATCCTGGTGGGGCGACGGACGTTGCGAACGCCCACGTCGCCGAAGGGTGTGCCAGCCACTCAGGATAACCGGCGGTGACCAGCAGCACGAACTGGACCAGCGCGCCGGCCGCCATGCCATGGCCGTGGCCGGTCAGCAGGCGGTCCGCACTTCCGGGTCGACCACGATGGAACGGCGTCTGGACCAGAGTACTGCCGTGGCCCACGCCATGACACCGAGTGTGCCCGATCAACGATTCCAGCGCAGCGCCACCACCCGATCGCGGGCTGCCCGCAATCCGTCCCCTATCGCGATATCACTCGCGCAATCGAGGCCGTCTCTCGGCCAGCTCGCCGACAACACCATTGAGGGGCCTGCGGTCACGCCACTCGCTCTCGACCGTGAACAGCCTCTTGGGTCAGCGCAGTGACGCCACGACGGCGGGTACGGCGGAGGCGACGTCGCCGGCCGTGATCGGCCCACCCGAGGACGCACGGGCAGCGGCCGCGCCGTGCAGCCAGGCGCCGACGCTGCCGGCGTCGAGGGCCGACAGGCCGGCGGCGAGCAGCGAACCGCACAGGCCGGAGAGCACGTCGCCGGCACCGGCCGTGGCCAGCCACGGCACCCCGGTGGTGTTGACCCGCACCCGGCCGGACGGGTCGACGACCAGCGTGCGGTCGCCCTTGAGCAGCACCGTGGCGTCGAACCGCTCGGCGGCCCGCCGGGCGTGTCGCAGCGGCGCCGCCTCGATCTCGCCCCGGTCGACTCCGAGCATCCGCGCCAGTTCACCGGCGTGCGGGGTGAGCAGGGCCGGTGCTCCCAGCGGCCCGTGGACGCCTGCCAGCGCGTCGGCGTCGACCAGCACCGGCACGCCGTCGCGGCATGCTGCCTCCAGCCGCTCACCGGCCCGGTCACCGCTGCCGGGACCGACGACCCAGGACTGCACCCGGCCGGGTCCGACCACTTCCGGATGCGCGGACCGCACTCCCCGCGCGGTTTCCTCGGCCCCGGCGAAGCGCACCATGCCGGCGAAACCGGCCAGCGCGCCGCTCACCGCGAGCACCGCCGCCCCGGGGTAGCCGGCGGAGCCCGCATCGACACCGACGACGCCCCGGCGGTACTTGTCGTCGCCGGGCACCGGCACGGGCAGGAGGGAGGCCACGTCGGATGCCTGCAACGACTCGACGACCGGCGCGGGCAGCGTGAGCCCGATGTCGACCAGGTGCACCGCCCCGGCGGCGGACGTCGCCGGCCCCACCAGCAGGGCGACCTTGTGCGTGCCGAAGGTCACCGTGAGGTCGGCGCGCACGTGCGGATCCGGGGCCTCGCCGGTGTCGACGTCGATGCCGCTCGGCACGTCCACGGCCACGATCGGCGTCCCCGCCACGGCGTCCAGCGCGGACACCGCATCGGGGCGCAACCCGGGCCGGCCGCCGATCCCGACGATGCCGTCGACGACCAGGTCGCACCGGCCCAGACGTGGCACCGCGCTGCCCCCGGCGGCGCGCAACGCCGCTGCTCCGGCCCCGTGCACGTGCTCGGACAGCAGCACCGCCTCGACCCGTGCCCCGCGCCGGGCGAGCAGCGCGCCGGCGAACAACGCATCGCCGCCGTTGTCGCCGGCACCGACCAGCATGCCCACCCGAGCGCCGTACCCGTGGCCGAGGAAGTCCAGGCAGGCGGCGGCCAGGCCGGCCGCGGCGCGCCGCATCAGCGTGCCGTCGGGCAGTTCCGCCAGCAGCGCCACCTCCGCGGCCCGCACCTGCTCGACGGTGTGTGCGTATCGCATCTAGGTCTCCAGCACCACGACGGCCGAGGCGATGCCGGCGTCGTGCGACAGCGACACGTGCACCGACTCCACGCCCAGGGACGCGGCGAGAGAGCCGACCGAGCCGGTCATGCGCAGTGCGGGGCGGCCCGAGGCGTCCGTGCGGACCTCGGCGTCGACCCAGTGCAGCCCGCCCGGAGCTCCCAGCGCCTTGGCCAGCGCCTCCTTGGCCGCGAACCGGGCGGCCAGCGACGCGGGCGACCGTTCGGCCTCGTGCGCGGTGAACAGCCGGGGACGCAGTCCCGGTGTGCGCTCCAGCGTCTGCTCGAAGCGGGCGACGTCGACGACGTCGATGCCGACCCCCACGATCATCCGATCACTCGACCGTGACCGACTTGGCGAGGTTGCGCGGCTGGTCGACGTCGTGGCCGAGCGCGGTGGCCAGCTCGCACGCGAACACCTGCAACGGCACCGTGGCTACCAGCGGCTGCATCAAGGTCGGCACCTTCGGCAACCGCACCAGGTCGTCGGCGTAGGGCACGACGGTCTCGTCACCCTCCTCGGCGAGCACGATGGTGCGCGCGCCCCGGGCACGGATCTCCTGGATGTTGCTGACGATCTTGTCGTGCAACATGTCGCGCCCCTGCGGCGGCACTACCACGAACACCGGCAGGCCGGGCTCCATCAGCGCGATCGGGCCGTGCTTGAGCTCACCGGCGGCGAAGCCCTCGGCGTGGATGTAGGCCAGCTCCTTGAGCTTGAGCGCACCCTCGAGCGCGACCGGATAGCCGGCGTGCCGGCCGAGGAACAGCACCGACCGCGACGTGGACAGCTCGCGGGCCAGCTCCTCCACCGGCACGATCCTGTCGAGCAGCCGTTGCAGCGCCGCCGGGATCGCCTCCAGCTGCGCCATGATCGCCGCGACCTCGTCGCCGTACTTGGTGCCGCGCACCTGGGCCAGGTAGAGGCCGAGCAGGTAGCAGGCCACGATCTGGGTGAGGAACCCCTTGGTCGAGGCGACTCCGATCTCCGGGCCGGCGTGGGTGTAGATCACCGCGTCGGACTCGCGCGGCATCGTCGACCCGTTGGTGTTGCAGATCGCCAGCACCCGGGCCCGCTGCTGCCGGGCGTAGCGGATCGCCATCAGCGTGTCCATGGTCTCCCCGGACTGGCTGATCGCGACCACCAGCGTCGTGCGGTCGACGATCGGGTCGCGGTAGCGGAACTCACTGGCCAGCTCGACCTCGCACGGTGTGCGGGTCCAGTGCTCGATGGCGTACTTCGCGACCAGACCGGCGTAGAAGGAGGTGCCGCAGGCCAGCACGATGATCTTGTCGATCTCCCGGAGCTCGTCGTCGGACAGCCGCATCTCGTCCAGCTGCAGCGCGCCCGCCTCGGTGTGCCGGCCCAGCAGCGTGTCGGCCACCGCCCGCGGCTGCTCGTAGATCTCCTTGCGCATGAACCAGTCGTAGCCGCCCTTCTCGGCGGCCGAGAGGTCCCAGTCGACGTAGTAGGGCGCACCTTCGACCGGGTTGCCGTCGAAGTCGGTGATGCGCACACCGGAGCGGGTGATCGTGACCACCTGGTCCTGTCCCAGCTCGAGGGCGTCCCGGGTGTGCTCGATGAAGGCCGCGACGTCGGAGGCGAGGAAGTTCTCACCGGCCCCCAGTCCGACGACCAGGGGCGAGTTGCGGCGGGCCCCGACCACCTGTGACGGGTCGTCGGCGGTGTTGGCGACGAGTGTGAAGGCACCGGTGAGCCGGCGGCAGACCGCCTGCATCGCGGCGGTCAGGTCGACACCTTGCTCGAGCTCGGCCGCGAGCAGGTGCGCGACGACCTCGGTGTCGGTGTCGGAGGCCATCTCGCGACCGGCGGCCTCCAGCTCGGCTCGCAGCGCCGCGAAGTTCTCGATGATGCCGTTGTGCACGACGGCGACCTTGCCGGCACCGTCCAGGTGCGGGTGCGCGTTGCGGTCGTTGGGGGCGCCGTGGGTGGCCCATCGGGTGTGCCCGATGCCGGTCGTGGCGTCGGGCAGCGGTCGCTCGTCGAGCGCCTTGTCGAGGTTGGCGAGCTTGCCGGCACGCTTGCTGGCGTGCAGCCGGCCACCGTTGACGACAGCTACGCCGGCGGAGTCGTAGCCGCGGTACTCCAGCCGCCGCAGGCCCTCGACCACGACACCCAGCGCCTGCTGCTCACCGACGTACCCGACAATTCCGCACATGGGCCACAGCGTACCCAGGCGCCGGCCGCAGATCGCGCCAGCCACAATGGTTCGCATGGGACACGGACCGCCTCCCCCGAAACCGGGCGCCGTGGCCTCGCCGTACCTCGAGCTCGACCGCTCGGCGTGGGCGGCGCTGGCCGACTCGATGTCCTCGCCGCTCAGCTCGGCCGAGGTGCAGCGGCTGCGCGGGCTGGGCGAGGAGCTGGACCTCGCCGAGGTCGTCGACGTCTACCTCCCGCTGTCCCGGCTGCTGAGTCTCTACGTCAGCCACGCCGGCGAGCTGCACCGGTCGACCGAGGAGTTCCTGTCGCACCCGCAGCCCCCGCGGACGCCGTTCGTGATCGGCATCGCCGGCTCGGTAGCGGTGGGCAAGTCGACGACCGCCCGGCTGATGCGCGAGCTGCTGGCGCGGTGGCCCGAGCACCCCAACGTCGCCCTGGTCACCACCGACGGCTTCCTGCTACCCAATGCCGAGCTGGCACGGCAGGGGATTCTGCATCGCAAGGGTTTTCCGGAGTCCTACGACCGGCGGGCGCTGCTGCGGTTCGTGATGGAGGTCAAGTCGGGCAAGGACGAGGTCGAGGCACCGGTGTACTCCCATCTGCACTACGACGTGCTCCCCGACGAGCGGGTCGTGCTCAAGCGCCCCGACATCGTGCTCATCGAGGGCCTGAACGTGCTGCAGCCGGCCGGGCAGCGGGCCGACGGGCGCACCGGCCTGGCGATCTCGGACTTCTTCGACTTCTCCGTGTACGTCGACGCGTCAACGGCCGATGTGCGCCGCTGGTACGTCGAGCGGTTCCTGCGGCTGCGCGAGACCGCGTTCCTGGATCCCTCGTCGTACTTCCGGCGTTATGCCGACCTGAGTCAGGACGAGGCCACAGCCAGCGCCGAGACGCTCTGGGACACCATCAACGGCCCCAATCTGCGGGCCAACATCCAGCCCACCCGCGGGCGTGCCGCGCTGGTCCTGCGCAAGGACGCCGACCACTCGGTGCGCTGGGTCCGCGTCCGCAAGCTGTAGGGCTCTCAACCGGATCCAGCGCGCGGCTCTTCCTGCAGCCGGGCGATCTTCCGGCGGCGGGTGACCCCCCGAGGTATGGATCTTTCGGACAAAAGGGGGCGCCGCCGGTGCAGGAAGCGCGGTCAGCTGCAGGAAGACGGGGCGCAGGCGCGGCGGTCAGGCGCGAGAGGGCGTTGGCTACAGGGCGAGGGACGAGGCGACGACCTCGGCCAGCCGGCGGGCGACGACGTCTGCCTGCTCAGAGGACTCCGCCTCCACCATCACGCGCACCAGCGGCTCGGTCCCGGAGGGGCGCAGCAGCACCCGACCGGACTCCCCCAGCTCGGTCTCGGCGTCGGCCAGTGCGGCCTGCACCCGGTGGTCGGTGTCGCTGCGGGTCTTGTCGACGCCAGGCACGTTGACCAGCACCTGCGGGAGCCGCGTCATCACACCGGCGAGCTCGGCCAGCGGCTTGCCGGTCTCGGCCATCCGCGCGAGCAGGTGCAGCCCCGCCAGCACGCCGTCGCCCGTCGTGGCGTGCTGGGTCATGATCACGTGGCCGGACTGCTCGCCGCCGAGCACGTAGCCGCCCGCCCGCATCGATTCCAGCACGTAGCGGTCACCGACCTTGGTCTGCACCACCCGTACGTGCTCGCGGCCCATCGCCTGCACGAAACCGAGGTTGGACATCACCGTCCCGACGACCGTGTCGGAGACCAGCAGCCCGGCGTCACGCATGGCCAGCGCGAGCACGGCCAGGATCTGGTCGCCGTCGACCTGGTTGCCCTCGCGGTCGGCGGCCAGCACGCGGTCGGCGTCACCGTCGACCGCGATGCCCACGTCGGCGCCGTGCTCGACCACGGCCGCCTGCAGCGTCTGGAGGTGGGTGGAACCGCAGTCGTCGTTGATGTTGAGCCCGTCCGGCTCGCAGCCCACCTCGAACACTTCGGCACCGAGCGCGCGGAGTGCGGCCGGTGCGGCGACCGACGCGGCACCGTTGGCACCGTCGACGACGACCCGCAGGCCGTCGAGGCGCGTCTGCACCGTGGCGGTGACATAGTCGACGTACAACCCGACCGCGTCGGGCAGGTGCCGGACACGCCCGACTCCGGCTCCGGTGGGCCGCTGCCACGGTTCGCGCATCCGCCGCTCGACCGCGTCCTCGATCTCGTCGTCGAGCTTGTGCCCGCCGCGCGCGAAGAACTTGATCCCGTTGTCGGGCATCGGATTGTGGCTGGCCGACAACATCACGCCCACGTCGGCGCGCAGCTGGGCGGTGAGGTGGGCGACCGCAGGCGTGGGCAGCACGCCCAGCAGCAGTACGTCGACCCCGGCGGAGGCCAGCCCCGCCACCACGGCCGACTCGAGGAACTCGCCCGAGGCACGCGGATCGCGGCCCACGACCGCAACCGGCCGGTGCCCTTCGAAGGCACCGGCCTCGGCGAGGACGTGAGCGGCGGCTACTGCGAGGTCGAGGGCGAGCTCGGCGGTGAGGTCACCGTTGGCAACCCCACGCACCCCGTCGGTGCCGAACAGCCGGCCCATGACAACCGTGGGCGGCTCAGCGCTTGGAGTACTGCGGAGCCTTGCGGGCCTTCTTCAGACCGGCCTTCTTGCGCTCCTTCGCGCGGGGATCACGAGTGAGCATGCCGGCCGACTTCAGCGACGGACGGTTGGACTCGACGTCGATGCCGTTCAACGCGCGGGAGACGCCGAGCCGCAGGGCACCAGCCTGCCCGGTGAGGCCACCGCCGTGGATGCGCGCGATCACGTCGTACGCGCCCTGGCCGTGGGTCAGCACGAACGGCTCGTTGACCAGCTGCTGGTGCAGCTTGTTCGGGAAGTAGGTCGCCAGCGGACGGCCGTTGACGGTCCATTGGCCGGTGCCGGGCACCAGGCGCACCCGGGCGATCGCCTGCTTACGCCGACCGGTCGCCGCACCCGGGGCGACGACGGCGGCACGGGCCGTGGCCTCAGCCGACTCGGCACTCTCGGAGCTGTAGGCGACGGTGCTGGTCCCACTGCTGTTGGCAGTGTCGCCGGCCGGGGGGGTGGTCTCAGCCACGGGTGTTCCTCACTTCGGGAAGACTGGTCATGCGCGTGCGGGGCCCAGGCGGGATCATTGCGCGATCTGGGAAACTTGGGTGATCTCGAACGGCGTGGGCTGCTGGGCCTGGTGGGGGTGCTCGGGACCCGCGTAGACCTTCAGCTTCTTCAGCATCTGCCGGCCCAGCTTGTTCTTCGGGAGCATCCCCCACACCGCCTTCTCGATCGCACGGCGCGCATCCTTGTCGAGCAGCTCGCCGAAGGAGATCGAGGTCAGACCACCGGGGTAACCGGAGTGGCGGTAGGCCAGCTTGGTGTCCCGCTTGTTGCTGGAGAGGGCGACCTTGTCGCCGTTGACGATGATGACGAAGTCACCGGTGTCGATGTGCGGGGCGTAGATCGGCTTGTGCTTACCGCGAAGCAGCGTCGCGGTCTGCACGGCAAGGCGACCGAGGACGACGTCGCGGGCATCGATGACGTGCCAATCGCGCTGGACGTCATCGGGCTTCGGGCTGTACGTGCGCACGGTCGTTGACCTTCGTTCGTCGTTCGGTGAGCTGGGAGTCGCAACCCCGGGCGGGGTGCCACGCTGCGCCAGGATAGCCTCGCAGGATCGAGATGCCGACCCCAGCCGCAACGACGCTCAAGAATACGCAGCCGATCGCAGGGGGTCAAAACGAGCGTACCCCGATTTCGCCCGGCCACCCTTAAGGCTTAGGTTGACCAGAGTCCACCACACCCGTGAGGAGAGCCGACGTGTCAGACGCGAGGGCCCCTGAAGGCACAACCGCCTCTGTAGGCGAGTCTACGCTGACCGTGCGCGACAACCGCACCGGTCAGGAGTACGACGTACCCGTCCTCGACGGCACCGTCCGTGCCGCCGACCTCGGTAAGATCCGCGCGGGCGAAGGCGAGCCCGGCCTGGCCGTCTATGACCCCGGGTTCGTCAACACCGCCTCCTGCCGCAGCGCCGTCACGTTCATCGACGGCGACAAGGGCATCCTGGAGTACCGCGGCTACCCGATCGAGCAGCTGGCCGAGAACTCCGACTACCTGGAGGTCGCCTACCTGCTGATCCACGGGCACCTGCCGTCGCGGGATCAGTACGACACCTGGGTGCACGAGATCACCTACCACACCTTCGTCCACGAGAACGTCAAGACGTTCATGCAGGGATTCCGCTACGACGCCCACCCGATGGGGATGCTGCTGGCGTCGGTGGGCGCGCTGTCGACCTTCTATCCGGAGTCGCGCAACATCAGCGACCCCGAGCTGCGGCACATGCAGATCGTCCGGATGATCGCGAAGATGCCCACGCTGGGTGCCTTCGCCTTCCGGCACGCGCAGGGCAAGCCCTATGTCTACCCCGACAACGAGCTGTCCTACGCCGGCAACTTCCTCGCGATGCTGTTCCAGATGAGCGAGCGCAAGTTCGTCGCCGACGAGCGGCTGATCCGGGCGCTGGAGGTGCTGTTCATCCTGCACGCCGACCACGAGCAGAACTGCTCCACCAACGCGGTGCGGTCGGTCGGGTCGAGCCAGGTCGATCCCTACTCCGCGGTGGCTGCCGGAATCGGCGCGCTGTTCGGTCCCCTGCACGGCGGCGCAAACGAGGCCGTGCTGCGGATGCTGCGCCGGATCGGCAGCGCCGACCGGGTGCCCGAGTTCATCGAGGGGGTCAAGGCCGGCAACGAGCGGCTGATGGGCTTCGGCCACCGGGTCTACAAGAACTACGACCCGCGGGCCAGGATCATCAAGAAGGCCGCCGACGACGTCTTCGAGGTGACCGGGGTCAACCCGCTGCTGAAGATCGCCCTGGAGCTGGAGAAGATCGCGCTGGAGGACGACTACTTCGTGTCCCGCAAGCTCTATCCGAACGTCGACTTCTACTCCGGCCTGATCTACGAGGCGCTGTCCTTCCCGCCGGAGATGTTCACGGTGCTGTTCGCGATCCCGCGGACGTCGGGGTGGCTGGCGCAGTGGAGCGAGCTGGTCGACGACTCCGAGCAGCGGATCGCCCGCCCCAAGCAGATCTACACCGGCGACCGCCACCTCGACTTCGTGCCCCGCGAGAAGCGCTGGAACTGACCCGCTACCCCCGGGGGGGCGGGGTCAGCGGGCGCGGGCCACGCGGCCCTCGTCCCACACCGGGTCGGTGGCCTCGTAGACCGAGCCGTCGGCACCGAACACCAGGAACCGGTCGAACGTCCGCGCGAACCACCGGTCGTGCGTGACCGCGAGCACCGTGCCCTCGAAACGCTCGAGCCCCTGCTCCAGCGCCTCCGCCGACTGCACGTCGAGGTTGTCGGTGGGCTCGTCGAGCAACAGCAGCGTGGCCCCTGACAGCTCGAGCAGCAGGATCTGGAAGCGAGCCTGCTGACCGCCCGACAGCGACTCGAACCGCTGCTCGGCGGCCACGGCCAGCTCGTAGCGGTCGAGCGTGCGCGACGCCTCCTCCCGGCCCATGCCCGCGCGGCCCCTGCCGTCCGAGGCCGTGTCACCGCGGTGCAGGATCTCCAGCAACGTGCGACCGGCGAGCTCGGGATGCTCGTGCGTCTGCACGAACCAGCCCGGGCGCACGCGCGCGCCGAGCCGGGCCCGGCCGGTGTGCGCGACCGGTCGGACCACGGTGTCCGCAACCGGCCGATGCTCGACGTCGGGATCGGTGCCGCCGGCGGCGAGCAGTCGCAGGAAGTGGGACTTGCCCGACCCGTTCGATCCCAGCACCGCCACCCGTTCGCCGTACCAGACCTCGAGGTCGAACGGCTGCATCAGGCCGGTCAGCTCCAGGTCCGTGCACACGACGGCCCGCTTGCCCGTGCGTCCACCGCGCAGCCGCATGCTGACCTGCTGCTCGCGTGCCTGCGCCTGTGGCGGCCCGACCGCCACGAACCGCTCCAGTCGCTTCTCCGCGGCGTGGTACTGGCTCGCCATGTCGCTGTTGTAGGCCGCCTTCTGCTTGTAGTACAGCACCAGCGCTTTCAGCTTGGCGTGCTCCTCGTCCCACCGACGGCGCAGCTCCTCCAGCCGCTGGAAACGCGCCCGTCGCGCCTCGTGGTACGACGCGAACCCACCGGGATGCACCCACGCGGTGTTGCCTGCGGCGCCGAGCTCGATCGTCACGACCCGGGTAGCCGTGTTGTTGAGCAGCTCGCGGTCGTGGCTGACGAAGAGGATCGTCTTGGCCGAGTCGCTGATCCGGCCTTCCAGCCATCGCTTGCCGGGTACGTCGAGGAAGTTGTCGGGCTCGTCGAGCAGCAAGACCTGGTCGGGTCCGCGCAGCAGCGCCTCGAGGACCAGCCGCTTCTGCTCCCCGCCGGACAGCGTCGAGACCGCACGCCACTTGCACCGGTCGAAGGAGATGCCGAGGGCGGCGGTGCAGCAGACGTCCCACATCACCTCGGCGTCGTAGCCGCCGGCATCCGCCCACTCGGCCAGCGCCTCGGCGTAGCGCAGCTGGGACTTCTCGTCGTCGGTGTCCATCAGCACCAGCTCTACGCGGTCCACCTCGGCCGCTGCCCGGCGTACTCGCGGAGGCGCCACCGACAGCAAGAGGTCGCGCACGGTCCAGTCGTCGTGGCCCTGGTGCACCAGTTGGCGCATCACCCCGAGCCCGCCGGACCTGGTCACTGCGCCGGCGTGTGGGCGGATCTCACCGGTGACGATCCGCAGCAGGGTGGTCTTGCCCGCGCCGTTCGCACCGACCAGGGCGACCTTCGCGCCGTCGCCGACCCGGAAGGTGACGTCGTCGAGCAGCACCCGGCCGTCGGGCAGCTCGAAGCGGATACCGGCCAGGTCGACGTGTCCCACGGGGATCAGTCTGCGGGCACCGCGCGCAGCCTGCCACCCGATTTCTAGGAGATGCCGCGACGCCGCAGGATTTCCTCGATCTCGTCCAGGTCGGCGTCACCGCCAGCACGGTCACCGGCAGCACGGTCACTGGCAGCACGGTCACTGGCAGCAGAGCCGGCCTGCGGAGGATGCTTGGCCTCGGCGGCCTCCGGATGTCCGGCCGCCTTGCTGCGGCGGCCGCGGCCCGGGATCATGCCCGACCAGGAGAGCATCAAGGCACCCACCACCACGGCGCCCACACCGGCCCAGCGCAGCGGGTTGAAGCTGAAGAGAGCGAGTGCCCTGGCGACGACCTCGACGAGGCCGGACAACGACAACCCGAGCAGCAGCAGGCCCAACCCGGCTGTGCCCACAGCACGGCGGCCACCGAGTCGACGACTCAACACGACCGCGCACACCACCAGCACGCCGCCGACGACACCGACGAGGACGCTAGTCGCGCTGCTCCCCCAGTACATGCCGCCAGCCTACCCAGGCGGTCCAGCGGGCCACGGCACACCGGCGCCGACGGTGTTCCGCCACGGCGGGTCCAGGACCGGGCGGAGGATCTCCCGGGTCAGCACACGGGCGCGGACACCGTCGTCGATGCCGTGGGGGCCGCACCCGGCGTAGTGCACCCACACGTCGGTCGGCACACCGCCGGAGGAGAGCCGCACCAGCGCCACCTCGGTCTCTGCGCACTCCGGCCGCACCTGCAGCGGAGGGACCTGGGCGTCGGTCGGTCTCGCTGCGCCGATGGCTGCCACCATGGCGACGGTCGCGGACGCGCCGAACTGCTCGGAGAAGACGAGGGTGGGACGGCCCCAGGGCTCGCTCTCGTAGTGGCAGATGGTCATCGCGGCGTGCCCGGTGTCAGCCATGCCTTCGACGGCGCCCTGCACACCCTTGCTGCGCACGGAGAGGAAGTGCCCCATGGCGGGCACGTTGGCGTGCGTGGCGCAGCCGTTGATGTCGATGCCGTCGACCAGGGTGGCCGAGCTGAGGATCTGCTCGGCGAGTGCCCGCTCGACGTCGATCACGGTCAAGTCCACCGCGCCGAGCCGGCGCCGGTAGACCGGCGCACCGTCAGCGACATCGGCGCGGCCGATCCGCGGCCCCCTCTCGGCGGGCCGCAGCAGCAGACCCGCGGTGTAGGTCGGCCGCGCCACGTCGCGGGTGCCGGTCGAGCTGTTGGCCGTGCACAGGGCGGTGCCGGCGGAGCCGGGGCGGTCGACGGCTGGCCCATCGACCTGGCCGGGCGCGTCATCGGCGGCGCACCACTGGGTGAGATCCCCGTATCCCCACCCCTCGGGCACGCGCACTTCGATGCCGCCGTATGACTCCCACCGCATCCCGGGGACGGCGGCCAGCGGCACGCCCGGCGCGGGGGCGGGCTCGGCCTGCTGCTCTGATCGCGGCGAGGCCAGCCACGCCACCGGCACCAGTACCCCGATCGCCGCCGCCACGCCGACCGCGCCGTAGCGGTGCCGACGCCGGCGGGCCGCCGCGGCGACTCGCTCCGCCAGGTCGTCGTGCACCGGAGCGCGCGTGGCGTAGTCGCTGAACGTGGCGCGCAGCAGCGATCCGGCGTCCCGCGTGCCGGCTGCCGGCGAGCCCGCCGCCGATGACGCCGCGCTCACCGGGTCCACCGTGGCTACGGCCGAGTCGATCAGCTGCAGCGTGAACTCCGGGTCCCGCCCGAGCACCTCGGCGATGTCCATGAGATCCAGCTGCTCGGCATAGCGCAGCACCAAGGCCGCGCGGTGCTCGACGGTCAACGCGTGGCAGGCATCCCAGACCTGGCGCAGATCCCCGTCCACACTCGGCGGCCCGGGTGCACCGGTGGCCGCGGCCCGTGCGCGACGGTAGCGCCGTGACGTCTGCACCCGCAGCATCTCCTGCCGGACCAGCACCTCCAGGTCGACGACGTCGGCCACATCGTGCCACTGCTGGTGCACCGACCCCAGCGCATGCTCCACGACGAAGGCCGCCGCAGTCAGATCTCCGGTGGTGAGGTAGCCGAACCGCTGCAGCGCCTGGTCGCGCATGTGCACCCAGTCGGTGAACGCGGGCGCTCGCAAAGACGTGTCGGTGTGAGCACCCACAGCAACCGCCTCCATGGCCGAGCTCAGAGGTCCATGCTTCGATTCTGTTGCATCGGTCCAAACTGCGGGGTTTCGGGGTATCCAGGACACGCTTCGTCGGTTAGGTTCCTCGGCGTCACATCTCGCCGAACCGGGAGACACCACATGTCCCAGATCTCACGCCGGACGGGCGCTGCGCTGCTCGCGACGACCGTCGCCCTCGCCCTGGCCACGTCCGGTCCCGCGGCCGCGAAGCCGGACAAGCACAAGAAGCCGAAGAAGAACGAGACGACGGTCCAGCTGTTGTCGTTCAACGACTTCCACGGACACCTAGAGGCCGAAGCCGGGCACACGCTGGGCGAGGAGCTCGACCCGTCCGCAACCGTCGTCGGGGGTGCGGAGTACCTCGCGACCACCCTGGAGCAGCTCCGGGACGACGCGTCCGGGAAGTCGCTGACCGTTGCGGCTGGCGACCTGATCGGCGGTTCGACCTTCCTGTCCGGGCTCTTCCACGACGAGCCGACCGTCGAGGCGCTCGAGGCGCTCGAGCTCGACGTCAGCAGCGTGGGCAACCACGAGTTCGACGAGGGCACCACCGAGTTGCTGCGGATGCAGTACGGCGGGTGCCACCCCCAGGACGGTTGCTACTTTCCGGACCACCCGTACAACGGTGCGCGGTTCGACTGGCTCGCGGCGAACGTCGAGTTCAAGGGCTCGGACGAGACCTTGCTCCCGCCGTACGAGGTCAAGTGGGTCGACGGCGTCAAGGTCGGCTTCATCGGCATGACGACGCAGACCACCCCCGCGCTGGTCTCGCCGGCCGGCGTCGACGAGGTCGACTTCCTCGATGAGGTGAAGACGGCCAACCGCTACGCCCGCCAGCTCAAGCGGCACGGGGTGAAGTCGATCGTGGTGCTGATGCACGAGGGCGGCTACCAGGCCGGCACCTACCAGGAGTGCGAGGGGATCTCCGGACCGGTGGTCGACATCGCCGAGAACCTCCACCCGGAGATCGACGCGGTCATCACCGGCCACACCCACCAGCCTTACATCTGCAACATCCCGGACCCGAACGGCCAGCCTCGGATGGTGACCAGCGCTGCGTCGTACGGCGATGTGGTGACCGAGCTCAACCTGGTCGTCAACACCCGCTCCGGTCAGGTCAAGCGCGGAAAGGTCGAAGCCAGCAACCATCTGGTGACCCGCGACGTGCCGGCCGACGCGGAGCAGACCGCGATCATCGAGAAGTGGAACGCGATCGCCGCTCCCATCGCCGGCCGCGTCGTCGGCACGGTCAAGGAGGACATCACCGGTGACTCCAACGGCGACCGTGGAATCGAGACGCCGATGGGCGACCTGGTCGCGGACGCGATCCTGTGGGGCACGTCCGGCGAGAGCGGCGGCGCCCAGATCTCCTTCATGAACATCGGCGGCGTGCGGAGCAGCTTCCTCGTCGACGACATCAGCAACGGTGAGGACCCGGGCGAGATCACCTACTCCGAGGCCTACGACGTGGCGCCGTTCGGCAACCTGCTGGTGTCGATGGACCTGACCGGCACGCAGATCGAGGAGGTGCTCGAGCAGCAGTACCAGCCGATCGACGCCCGCGGCTCACGGCCGATGCTGGCGCTCGGTGTCTCCGAGGGCTTCAGCTACACCTGGGACTCGAGCAAGCCACAGGGCGAGCGCGTCGTCCCGGGGTCGATGGAGCTGAACGGCCAGCCGATCGTGGCCGACCAGACCTATCGGGTGTCGACGCTGAACTTCCTCGCCGAGGGCGG
>DASSKO010000199.1:0-6914 GCA_035690425.1 Nocardioidaceae bacterium | reverse complement strand
GGTCACCGCGGCGTCCGTGGCGCCGCCGCAGGCCGTCACCTCGAGCCCGGCCCCGGTCACCGAGGCAGGTGTGCCGCCGGTCGAGAGCGTGGCTCCGCCCGGGCTCGGCAGCACCGGTGTCACCAGCTCGGTGGGACTGGTAGTGCATGTCGCCGGCAAGGTCAGGCGGCCGGGGATCGTGACGCTGCCGGCGGGCTCACGCGTCATCGACGCCTTGCAGCAGGCCGGAGGGCCACGTCGCGGTGTCGACCTGTCGGGGCTCAACCTGGCTCGGCCACTGGCCGACGGCGAGCAGATCCTGGTCGGCACCCCGGTGCCGGCCGCGGTGCCGCCGCCGGCACCAGCGATCCCGGGACAGCCGGTCCCCGGTGTCGGGGCCGGTGTCGGGGCCGGTGTTGGGCCCGCTGTGGTCAACCTCAACACCGCCACCAGTGCGCAGCTGGAGGAGCTGCCGGGGATCGGGCCGGTGACGGCCGCCAGCATCCTCCAGTGGCGCGCCGAGCACGGCAGGTTCAGCACGGTCGAGGAACTCCTCGAGGTCTCCGGCATCGGCGACGCGACGTTGGCCGACCTCCGCGAGCTTGTCACGGTGTGAGCGCGGCTGAGGCCGACGGCGACCCGCCGGACCTGCGGCTCGTCCTGCCGGCGGCGACCGCCTGGTGCGTGGTTGCGGGCGGGCTGTCGTTGCCGGTGCTCGTCGACATCGCAGGAGCCGCCGTGCTGGTGGCGGGCGGCCTGTTGACGCTGCACCGCCCGCGCACGGCCGCCGTGCTTGTGCTGGCAGGCGCGGCGCTCGCGGTGTCTGCGCTGCGGCTGACCGCGGTGTCGCTGGGGCCGGTCGGCGACTGGGCCGCGGAGCGGGCCGTGGTGCAGGCCGAGGGGATGGTGCGCAGCGACCCGGTCGCGCGCGAGGGGCCCTACGGTCAGATGGTGCTGGTCGAGCTTCGGCTGGAACGCGTCTCGGCGCGCGGTCGCACGGTCGAGGTGCGCTCGCCGGTGCTGGTCATCGCCGACACCGGCTGGCTGTCGGTGCAGAGCGGTCAACGGGTGCGGCTGGGCGGGCGGCTGGGCGCCGCCGATGGTCGCGATCTCGCCGCGGTGCTGTTCGCTCGGGGACCGCCAAAGGTCGTGCAGCAGCCGTCGGTCGTCGCCTCGGCGGTCAATGACCTGCGGCAGGGGCTGCGAGACTCGGTGTCCGGGCTGCCGCCGGCGGAGCGCTCGTTGGTGCCGGCGCTCGTGGTCGGTGACGACCGCGACATGCCCGAGCAGGTGGCGGAGGATTTTCGAGCCACCGGGCTGACTCACCTGCTGGCGGTCTCCGGTGCCAACCTCACGTTGCTGCTCGGCTTCTTGCTGCCGGTCGTGCGCCTGGCCGGGGTCCGGGGGCGGGGCCTCGCCTGGACCGGCCTCGGTGCGGTGGTGTTCTTCGTGCTCCTCGCCCGTCCGGACCCCAGTGTCCTGCGGGCCGCGGCGATGGGCGCTGTTGCGATGGCCGGGCTCAGCGCCGGCGGACGCCGGCGTGGCACCCGTGCCCTCTGCGTCGCGGTGCTGGTGCTCGTGCTGGTCGACCCCTGGCTTGCACGCTCGGTGGGGTTCCTGCTCTCCGTGCTGGCGACGGCCGCGATCGTCATCCTGGCGCCCGGCTGGCGCGACGCGCTCGCGCGGTGGATGCCGAGATGGCTGGCGGAAGCGCTCTCCATCCCGGCTGCCGCCCAGCTGGCGTGCACCCCGGTGATCGTGGCGATCTCCGGGCAGGTCAGCGTCGTCGCAGTCGCGGCCAACCTGCTGGCCGCGCCCGCAGTGGGGCCGGCGACTGTGCTCGGGCTGGTCGCCGCGCTGGTGTCGGTGGTCAGCGACCAGGCCGCGTCGGTGGTCGGCTGGCTCGCCGGTCGCGCCGCGTGGTGGATCGTCACCGTCGCCGAGCAGGGAGCGGCCCTGCCAGGGGCGGCGGTGCCATGGCCGACCACCGCATCGGCCGTGGCGATCGTGACGCTGCTGTGCCTCGGCGGCGCCCTGGTCGCTCCTCGGGTGCTGGCCCATCGCACCGGCTGCCTGGCACTGGTGGCCGTGACCGGTGTGGTAATCGTGCAGCCGGCGGCCGGCCTCGGCTGGCCGCCGAAGGGCTGGGTGCTGGCCATGTGCGATGTCGGTCAGGGTGACGCAGTCGTGCTCAACGCCGGCTCCGGAGCGGCGGTGGTGGTCGACACCGGCCCCGATCCCGAGCTGGTCGACCGCTGCCTCGACCGCCTCGAGGTGGAGCGGGTGCCACTGGTGGTGCTGACCCACCTGCACGCCGACCACGCCGGCGGGCTCCCGGGGGTGTTCGACGGTCGCCAGGTGGCCGAGGTCGAGATCGGGCCGCTGCGGACCCCTCCGCAGCAGTTCCGCGCCGTCCGGGCGGTTGCGGCTGAGCACGGTGCCGCCGTACGCGAGGCGCAACACGGCGAGGCGCGCAGCGTCGGGCCGCTGAGCTGGCAGGTGCTCGCGCCGGCCGACGCCAGCGAGTCCGCAGCCGCGCCGGAGCCAGACCGATGGCATGCGGCCGAGAGTGCGGAGGAGAACGACGCGAGCATCGTGATGCGGGTGGAGGCGACGGGTCTTTCCATCCTGCTCACCGGCGACATCGAGCCGGCGGCGCAGCAGACTCTGCTGGCGGCGGCGGCAGATCTCGATGTCGACGTGCTGAAGGTGCCGCACCACGGTTCGCCGAACCAGGATCCGGCGTTCTTCGCCGCCGCCTCGCCGGCGGTCTCGCTGATCTCCGTCGGCGCCGACAACGACTACGGCCACCCCGCCGCGGACACCCTCGACCTGCTGCGCGACGTAGGTAGCCATGTGCTGCGCACCGACCAGGACGGGATGGTGGTCGTGGTGGCATCCGACTCCGGTCCGGCGGTCGTCACCGGGGGTGGGCCGTGAGATAGTGGCTCGCGATGGCCGGCCCCTCTGCATCCCAGGTCCTCGGATCGGTCACGCTGGTCACCGGTCCCGAGGAGTTCCTTGCCGAGCGCACGGTCACCTCGGTCGTGGGCGCACTGCGGGGCGCCGACTCCGAGGCAGACCTCACCGAGATCCCGGCGGAAGAGCTGGGTCCCGGCGCGCTCGCCGAGCTCACCAGCCCCTCGTTGTTCGCGACGTCTCGTGCAGTGGTCGTGCGTGGCCTGCAGGACCTCTCCGAGCAGTCCGCGAGCCGGTTGATCGCCTATGCCGGGGATCCCGCCCCGGACATCGCCCTGGTGCTCGTGCACAGCGGAGGGCAGAAGGGCAAGGGAGTCCTCGACAAGCTGCGCAAGGCCAAGGCCGTCGAGGTCAAGTGCGACAGTCCCAAGCCCTACGAGCTGCCGCGGTTCGTCAGCGCCGAGGTGCGGGCGGCGGGCGGCCGCATCGATGAGCCGGCCGCGGCGATGCTCGTCGACGCGGTCGGAGCAGAGCTCCGTGCGCTGGCCGGCGCGTCCGCGCAGCTGGCCAGCGACTTCCCCGGCGTGCAGATCGGCGGCGACCTCGTGCGCAGCTACTTCGGCGGCCGCGCCGAGGTCAAGGGGTTCGCCGTGGCCGACGCCGCGATCGCGGGCGAGCTGGCCAAGGCGCTGGAGCAGTTGCGCTGGGCGTTGAGCAACGGCGTGGCGCCCGTGCTGATGACGAGCGCGTTCGCGTCCGGGCTGCGCGGGCTGGCGCGGCTGGTGTCGGCCCCGCGGAGCATGCGGGAAGGTGACCTCGCACGTGCGGTCGGCGTACCCCCGTGGAAGCTGAAGTCGCTGCGGGGGCAGGCCCGCGGGTGGACCGAGCCGGGCCTGGCCGTAGCCATTGCCGCAGTGGCGCGCGCAGATGCCGACGTCAAGGGCGCCTCCGGCGACGCCGGGCACGCCCTCGAACGCATGGTGTTCGCCGTCGACACCGCCCACAGGCTGCACTGACCCGCTGGAATCCGACCCGTCGCTGGTCGCCGCTACGACGAAGGCGCCGCCCGAACGGGCGGCGCCTTCACCTCAAGACTCGTACAGCGGAGTCGCTCAGAGCGAACCGGCCTTCTTGGCGATCGCCGACTTCTTGTTGGCGGCCTGGTTCTTGTGGATCACGCCTTTGGACGCGGCCTTGTCGAGGCGCCGGTTGGCCGCTCGGGCGAACTCCTGCGCCTTGTCGACGTCGCCGGCGTCGGCGGCCTCGTGGAAGCGGCGCATGGCCGTCTTGAGCGCGGACTTCACCGACTTGTTGCGCTCGTGCGCAGCGTTGTTCTGCCGGATGCGCTTGATCTGGGACTTGATGTTCGCCACGGAAGCTTAGCCTTCGCATCTGCTGGGTGATGGTCTGAGTCTGCACGCACGACTGGCGTACGCGCGACGAGTCAGGTTACCAGCGGGGCCACTTCGGTCCCAAATCCCCACGGAAACGCCGAGCCAGGCCTAGTGCCCGACCCGCACGCTGTCGAGGCCTCGGCCGTGGTGCCGACTGCACCCGCGTGGGATGATGGTATCGACCCGTCCACCGACCGGAAGTCGTCTGTGCCTAAGCCTGCCGTGTCCGTCCCCCAGCCGGGGCGCACCGACCCCGCGACCATTCGCAACTTCTGCATCATCGCCCATATCGACCACGGCAAGTCGACCCTGGCGGACCGGATGCTGCAGCTGACCGGCGTGGTCGACGAGCGGACGATGCGCGCGCAGTACCTCGACCGGATGGACATCGAGCGTGAGCGCGGCATCACGATCAAGAGCCAGGCGGTCCGGATGCCGTGGCAAGTCTCCAGCGGCGGAGTCACCGGGGCCACCGACTCGACCTTCGTGCTCAACATGATCGACACGCCCGGCCACGTCGACTTCACCTACGAGGTGTCGCGCTCGCTGGCGGCGTGTGAGGCCGCGGTCCTGCTCGTCGACGCCGCCCAGGGCATCGAGGCGCAGACCCTGGCCAACCTCTACCTCGCGATCGACGCCGACCTGCACATCATCCCGGTGCTCAACAAGATCGACCTGCCCAGCGCCGACCCGGACAAGTACGCCGCGGAGCTCGCGCACATCATCGGTTGCGAAGCCTCCGACGTACTCCGCGTCTCGGCGAAGACCGGAGACGGGGTCAGGGACCTCCTGGACGCGATCGTCCTCCAGACGCCCGCGCCGGTGGGCGACGCCGATGCTCCACCCCGCGCCCTGATCTTCGACTCCGTGTACGACACCTATCGCGGCGTGGTGACCTACGTGCGGGTGGTGGACGGCAGGCTCAAGCACCGGGACCGGATCAAGATGATGTCGACCGGTGCGGTGCACGAGATGCTCGAAGTGGGCGTGATCGCCCCAGAGCCCACGAAGACGACCGAGATCGGCGTCGGGGAGACCGGATACCTCATCACCGGCGTGAAGGAGGTCCGGCAGTCGCGGGTCGGCGACACCGTGACCTCGTCGACCCGGCCGGCGCAGAAGGCGCTGGGCGGCTACCGGCACCCCAACCCGATGGTCTACTCCGGGCTCTACCCCATCGACGGTGACGACTATCCGGTGCTGCGGGACGCACTCGACAAGCTCCAGCTCAACGACGCGGCGCTGTCCTACGAGCCGGAGACCTCCGGTGCTCTCGGATTCGGCTTCCGGTGCGGCTTCCTCGGTCTGTTGCACATGGAGATCGTGCGCGAGCGGCTCGAGCGGGAGTTCAACCTCGACCTGATCTCCACCGCTCCCAACGTGGTCTACCGCGTCGTGATGGAGGACGGCACCGAGCACGTCGTCACCAACCCGAGCGAGTATCCCGAGGGCAAGATTGCCGAGGTGCACGAGCCGATCGTGCGGGGGACGCTGCTGACGCCGGCGGACTTCATCGGCCCGATCATGGAGCTGTGCCAGTCGCGGCGAGGCTCGATGCAGGGGATGGACTATCTGTCCGAGGACCGGGTCGAGCTGCGCTACGTGCTGCCACTCGCCGAGATCGTCTTCGACTTCTTCGATGCGCTGAAGTCGCGCACGAAGGGCTATGCCTCACTCGACTACGAGCCGATCGGCGAGCAGGCCGCCGACCTGGTCAAGGTGGACGTGCTGCTGCAGGGCGACAAGGTCGACGCCTTCTCGGCGATCGTGCACCGCGACGCGTCCTACACCTACGGCGTGGGCCTCGCGCAGAAGCTCAAGGACCTCATCCCGCGGCAGCAGTTCGAGGTGCCGATCCAGGCGGCCGTCGGCGCGCGGGTGATCGCCCGCGAGAACATCCGCGCGATCCGCAAGGACGTGCTCGCCAAGTGCTACGGCGGTGACATCACCCGCAAGCGCAAGCTGCTGGAGAAGCAGAAGGAAGGCAAGAAACGGATGAAGATGGTCGGGCGCGTCGAGGTGCCGCAGGAGGCGTTCATCGCCGCGCTCGCGACCAGCGACTCGACGCCGGGCTCGGGCGGCAAGAGGTAGGACGTTTGCCGTCGGGCCGCTCTCGTCCACCGTCCTCCCGAGGCGTGTTCGGGCTTCCCTGGCTCTGCAAGCCTCGGGAGGCGCGGGGATGCCGAGGTCACATGGCGTCCACGGCGATGGGTACGGCCGAACACTTGTCCGGTGGTACAGCGAAGTGAGAACCGATCCGGCGACCTGCGACCTGTTTGAGTCCTCGTAGGTCGAACTATCTGGCCAGGCGTCACGCGACAGTGCGGCGTTACGGCTGTGGTGTTGTGGTGGCGGCGTCGCCGGGGACGCGGTTACTTGGGAAGCGAGGCGTGGTGACGGGGCAGCGTTGGCGAGCGCTTCTCGAGTCGGGCCAGCGCCACAATGCCCCAGGCCAGGGCGCTGACCGCGAGAGCGGCCGCCGACAACAGCATCGGGTGGTCGACGGCGAGTTGCGGGATGTCGCGCTGCGGGACGACGGTGGCGCCGACGAACGCGCCGACGGCGCCGAGGTACGAGCCGCGCATGAAGCCGCGGTGTGTCTGGATGCGTCCGGTCATCGCC
>DASSKO010000198.1:0-4034 GCA_035690425.1 Nocardioidaceae bacterium | reverse complement strand
GTACGCGAAGTAGCCGATCAGGACCGGGTACTCCATCGCGTCGTAGCGTCCGCCGGTGTCGCTGAACGGCACCGTGAGCTCAGCGAACCCCCGCCCGGTGTAGAGGTAGGGCACGTCGGAGTAGCACAGCGCGGCGTACCGGAAGTTCTCCCCGGTCCACTCGTGCGCGACGCACGGCGTCTTCTGGGCCATCCCCAGCAGCATCGCCAAGCAGGCCACGGCGAGGATCACGCGCACCGGGGTCCACCACGGGTGGCCGGCGGCGTGGCCGCCGACCGGTCCGCCGACGGACTCGCTGGACGCCCGGGCGACGGGGTCGTCGTGGGTCGGCCGCACCGGCTCGGGGTCGTGCGTTCCGGCCGCGTCGGGCTGGCGCACGTCGGTCACCGGGCAATCATGCCCGGGACCGGCCCTCGGCTCATCCTTCCGAGGGGTCCCGCGCCGCGGGACCGTCGCCGTTGCCGCGTTCCTCCGGCGGGGGTGTCGGCCCGCCGTCGTCGTCGCTCGGGTCGCAGACCAACCCGTCGCACGGGTCGCTCGGCGTCGGCGTGGGGCTCGGCGTCGGGGTCGAGGTCTCCGTCGGCGTCGGCGTCGGCGTGGGGCTTGGCGTCGGCTCGGGCTCCTCGGTCGGCTCCGGCTCCGGCTCCGGCGTGAACTCCGGCTCCGGCGGCGGCGTGTACGGATCGTGCTCCTCGTCGTCGACGCGCTGCTCGAGGTGTGCCGGCGGCGGGAACTGCTGGACCGGCACGCCGCGGTGGATCTGCTCCATCACCGCGGTCCAGGTCTGGGTCGGGTAGACCGCGCCGAAGTAGGGCACCAGGTAGCCGGGCGTGCACTCGGGCCCGGTCGCCTGGACGCAGCTGAGGTTGTCGTTGCCGTCGCCACGGACGTACATCACCGCGGTGGCCATGTACGGCGTGTAGCCGACGAACCACGACGAGGACACCGCGTCGTCGGCGTTCGTGGCCGTCCCGGTCTTGCCGGCGGCGGGCCGGCCGAGGGCCTGCGCGTTCGCGCCGGTGCCCTCCCGTACGACCTGCTGCAGCCCGTACGAGGCGTCCCGGGCGACCGGGCGGTCCAGGGCGCGTTCGGTCTTGGTGCTCTCCCGGTAGAGCACCTTGCCGTCGGCGGAGCGGACGCTGTCGATGACGTACCAGTTGTGCGACACACCACCGTTGGCCAGCGTGCCGTAGGCATTCGCCATGTCGATCGGGCTCACCGTGGCGGAGCCGAGCGAGATGCCGGAGGTCGGCTTGAGCCCCGGGGTGTCCTGCGGGATGCCCATGTCCACGGCGGTGTCGAGGATCTTCTGCGGGCCGTCCTTCATCGACACGGTCATGTCGATGTAGGCGGTGTTCACCGACTCCTCGGTGGCGGTCAGCAGGCTGATCGACTCGCCGTAGTCGTTGCCGTCCCCCGGCCCCTCGTTGACCACCTGGTTGCCGTTGGGGAAGACGTAGGGCGAGTTGCCTTGGAAGGTGCTCTCCAGCGAGTAGCCGTACTTCAGCCCCGCGGACAGCGCGAACGGCTTGAACGCCGACCCGGGCTGGCCGCCTGCGGAGGCCCAGTTGATCTGGCTCTTCAGGAAGTTGTGACCGCCGTACATCCCGCGGAGGGCCCCGTTGTCCGGGTCGACCGAGGCGACCGCGACGTGCAGCTTCTTCAGGCCCTTGGGCCGCTGCTCCTTGACCGCCTGCGTCGCCGCATGCATCGCCTTGCGGGTGAACGTGGTGGTGATCCGCAGGCCGCCGCCCTCGATCTCGGCGTCGCTGAACCCCTTGGCCCGGAGCTGCTTCTTGACCATGGTCAGCATGTGGCCGCGCTGGCCGCCGTACATGTTCCGGTCGTCGTCCTGCTTGGCGAACTCGGGCAGCCGTTCCTTGGCCTCGGCGGCCTCGTTCGCGGTGATCATCTGCTCGTCGGCCATGCCCTTGAGGACGTAGCCGTAGCGCCCCTCGAGCCGCTCACGGTTCTCCTCGCTCAGCGCAGGGTCGAGATTGCCCGGTGAGTTGAGGATCGCGGCCAGGGCTGCTCCCTCACGCAGGCTCAGGTCCTCGGCGTCCTTGTCGAAGTACGCCTGCGCGGCCGCCTGGATGCCGTAGGCGCCACGGCCGAAGTAGATGGTGTTCAGGTAGCCCTGCAGGATCTCGTTCTTGGACTGCGTGCGCTGCAGCTTCAAGGAGAGGAACGCCTCCCTGATCTTGCGCGTGAGCGTGCGCTCCTGGGAGAGGTAGAACACCTTCACGTACTGCTGGGTGATCGTGGAGGCACCCTGCGTCGCGTTGCCCTGGGCGTTGCTGAACGCCGCGCGAAGGATGCCCTTCGGGTCGATCCCCTGGTTGGTGTAGAACGTCCGGTCCTCCGCGGCGATCACCGCGTTCTTGACGTGGTCGGGCACCTCGGAGAGCGGGATGCTGATCCGGTTCTGGGTCGCGAACCGGCCGATCTCCTTCTTCCCGTTCTGGTAGTAGACGATGGTCGTCTGGGTCTTGAAGTCCTCGTTGGGATTCGGGATGTCGGTCGAGACGTAGCCGTAGGCGAACGCGGCGCCGCCGAGCAGGAACCCGACGAGCACGGCGACCAGCCCCCATTTGAGGATCCGGCGCCCGAGGGGCTTCTTCCGGCCCTGCACGGACCGGGCACCACGCTTGTCGGCCTTGCGCTGCGAACCGGTAGGCGGCTTGCGGTGAGCACTCACGAACAGACTCCGGGTGGGGCGTCGGGGACACACGTCAGAGGGTGCCGCCGTCGACTCGCGGGGCGACACCCCGCCCAAGAGTACGGCGCACGCCCAGCCGACCGGCAATCCGCGTCGGTGCGGCCGCCCTCCGACGCCCGTCGCGCCGCCGTGGCACATGGTCTGGACCGCCCGGATACGGGGTCGAACGCGCCGCGATATATCAATACGATACGTTTGACCGATAGAACGGCCCGGCACATCCAGGGAGGCGGTGACAGCAGTGGCACGACGTGGCGAGACCCTCGAGCTGGCCGCACTCGGCCTGCTGCACGAGTCACCCATGCATGGCTACGAGCTGCGCAAGCAGCTCAACGCGGTCCTCGGCTGGGGCCGGGTGCTCTCCTACGGCTCGCTGTACCCCGCCCTGAAGAAGATGCTCCGTGCGGGCTGGATCGCCGAGGACCTCACCGGCGCCCCGGCGACGGCGAGCCGCCGGCAGCGAATCGTCTACGCGCTGACCCCGGCGGGCGAGGCCCGGTTCGCGCAGCTGATGTCCGAGGCCGGCCCCTCCGCGTGGGAGGACGACAACTTCGACGTCCGGTTCGCGTTCTTCAGCCGCACCGACATGGAGATCCGGCTGCGCATCCTCGAGGGCCGGCGGACCCGGCTCGAGGAGCGCCTCGAGCGGGTGCAGTCGCAGCTGCACCGCACCCAGGCGCAGATGGACCGCTACGCGACCGAGCTGCAGCGACACGGCGTGGAGTCGGTCGAGCGCGAGGTCCGGTGGCTCTCCGACCTGATCAACGCCGAGCGCGGCGCCCGGAGCAGCCCTCCGGCGGCACACCAGACAGGCAAACCTCAGATCACCGGCAGCAGAAGCGAGAAGGAGTAGCCCGATGGGTTCGGTACGAGTGGCAATCGTGGGGGTCGGCAACTGCGCGACCTCCCTGATCCAGGGTGTCCAGTACTACCAGGACGCCGACCCCGCGGGCTCGGTCCCCGGGCTCATGCACGTCCGGTTCGGTGAGTATCACGTCGGCGACGTGGAGTTCGTCGCCGCGTTCGACGTCGACGCCAAGAAGGTCGGCTTCGACCTGTCCGACGCGATCAACAACTCCGAGAACAACACGATCAAGATCACCGACGTCCCGCCGCTCGGTGTCACCGTGCAGCGCGGGCCGACGTACGACGGGCTCGGCAAGTACTACTCCGAGACGATCGAGGAGTCCGACGCCGACCCGGTCGACGTCGTCGAGGTGCTCAAGGAGTCGCGGGCCGACGTGCTGGTCTCCTACCTGCCGGTGGGCTCCGAGCAGGCCGACAAGTTCTACGCGCAGTGCGCGATCGACGCCGG
>DASSKO010000197.1:0-25731 GCA_035690425.1 Nocardioidaceae bacterium | reverse complement strand
CACCGCCTTTGCAAGGCGGGGGTTGTGGGTTCGAGTCCCATCGTCTCCACCAACCCGACCCGGCGATGACCGGATCTGAGCGCTGCTCCGCATCGGCACCGGTTCCCCTGCTGCCCAAGCGCTGAGAAGGGGCTCACGCTGCCGGCGTCTGCGGCCAGGACTCGAGGACTTCGACGGGGATGTAGCGGTAGTCGTCTCGTGCCTCGTCAGGATCGTCGGGGATCTCCTCGTCCTCGCCGGAGTCGATGCGCCACTGCCTGAGCTTGCGCTCGGCGATCGACTGTCGATGGACGGCGAGCTGGTCCTCGGCCTCGCGACGCCTCCTGAGCTTCAGGAGCCGTAGCCCCTCGGCGACGTCGGTGGCCGACGTCGGAATCGGCAATTCCTGTGGCCACTCGGCCTCGGGGTACGGCGCCGCCCGGGTGGTGTAGGTATGCCCGGACGGATAGGTCCAGCAGAACACGCCGGCTGCAGGCTGCATCAGCCGAAACGGCCCACCGTTGTCCTTGCTGTTGTGATGGCTGCGGCACGCCGGCCCGAGGTTGGACTCCGTGGTCTCGCCGCCATCGGACCAGGCAAGCGTATGGTCGCCGTCGCAGACGTTGGCCGGCTTGTTGCAGCCCACTCCGACGCAGGTGCGGTCACGCGCGACGACGCTGCGGTCCAGCGCCGCGCTCGGCCGGTAGGACTCGGTCGACAGCTCGACGAAGCGGCCTCGGTCGGTGAGCATCCGGTACCAGACGCTGCCCGGGTCGGTGGCCAGCTGCCGCACCAGGCTCGCCGGCAGGACTTGGCCGGTCAACGTCTCGCCCGGAGCGTCGCTGAGGCCCATCAGGGTCTGAATGGGCACGGTGACGTTGAGCTGGATGCGGCGGCGAAGCGCCGTGCCTCGGAACCGTGGGTCCGCACCTTCTTCGAGGAGGCTGGTGCAGGTGTCGGCGACGATCCTGCCCTCGAGAATGTCGGCGGCCAGGTCGGCGACCTTCTGATCCATGGTCCGCTCGTCATCGGCCGGCAGCGACCGAGCGAGCAGACCGAGTCGGTGCTGGATGGCCGTCACTCGGTCGATGGAGTGCGACAGCCATAGCCCGCCCATCCCGTCGCCATCGGTGTTGGCCGTATCGGCGCTCACCCGGCGCTGGGCATACGCCCGCTTGAATCTCTCGTCGCTCTGCTCGGGCTGCGCCCTGGCCACGAGCCGACGCACCAGTGCGCGGGTGCGGGTCGGATTTGCTCCGACCAGACCGAAGCCCGAGGCGCGGGCGGCATCCGCGGGCGTGGTCGCTATCAGCTCATCGACGATCTCGGCTTCCAGACCCGGCACCATGCCGCGGTCGGTGATCGGCAGCAGCTCGGCCCAGATCTGGTCGGCCGAGTAGACGTCGAGTCGTCCTGCCACCACCAGCGCCCACACGCGCGGCAGCTGCTCGGACAGCGTGCGCACGAGGTGCAGGCGGCAGGAAGCACGGTGCCTGGTCTCACTGGTCGCGGCTGCCACCTCGATCGCCGCATAGGGCGTCGGGTCGACGCTGTCCGCGTCGCCGTGCGGATCGCTCGCGGCCAGCTGTCGCCGCAGCAGGTCGGCCGCGCTCAGGCCGAGCGCATCGAAGTAGGTCTGCAGCCGTTTTGCCGCCGCGACCACGTCGACCAGCTCACCACAGTCCAGACTCGACAACGATCGGCCGCTCAGCGCCTGGGCCAGTGCACCACCGGCCGACAGGTCCCGCAGCTCAGGCCAGCCCGGCGGCCCGGCCCCTGGAGTGTCTCCCACACCAACTCACCTCCTCGAACTCGGATATATCGAACATATGTTCGGAGTTTAGTAGACGGCACGGACAGGCGCTACATCGCACGGGTTCGGGGGTGCAGTGCGCGGGTAACATCGAAGATGCAACGACGCAGATGTCGGGGCACGCCTGCGGGCGGTCACGACGAGGAGGTACACGATGGTTGCGCTGCAAGGATTGGTTCGCCGCTTCATTGGCCAGTCGCGCCGGGGAGGTGTGGGCCGCAGGGCCGGCGCCGCACCGGGTGGAGCCGCTCCGGGAGCCCCACGTCGGGCCCCACGCGCAGGCGCGACGGGCGCCGGTGGCAGGCAGTCGCGAGACGCCATGATCGGGCGGCAGGTCCGCAAGTTCCTCAAGCGCTGACCCACACCGCACTGATGCCCCACACCACCGCCGGTGTGGGGCATCGGTGCGATCTGGTGGGGATGGAAGGGCGGGTAGGTGCGGCGGATGGCCGATCGCACGTATGACCTCGTGCTCTTCGGGGCCACCGGCTTCACCGGATCGCTGACCGCGGAGTACCTCGCCCGGCACGCTCCTGAGCGGATGCGGTGGGCCCTTGCCGGCCGCGACCGGGACAAGCTGGAAAGCGTCCGCAACCGTCTCGCCGAGCTCGACCCGGCGTACTCGGACCTCGGCCTGATCACTGCCGACGTCACCGATCCGACCTCGATGCGACGCATGGCCGAGCAGGCTCGCGTGGTCATCAGCACCGTCGGCCCCTTCCTCGAGTACGGCGATCCGGTGGTCAAGGCGTGCGCGGAGGCCGGCACCGACTACGTCGACCTGACGGGTGAGCCGGAGTTCGTCGACCGCGTCTACCTCGACCATCACGCCACGGCCTGCGGGACCGGCGCCCGCATCGTGCATGCCTGCGGCTTCGACTCCGTGCCACACGACCTCGGCGTCTACTTCACCGTGCAGCAGTTGCCCGAAGGGGTGCCGATCCATGTCGACGGCTACGTCCGCTCCGGCGGCAGCTTCTCCGGTGGCACCTTCCACTCCGCGGTCAACGCGATGTCGCGCGGTCGGCGGATGCTCTCCGTCACGAGACAGCGCCGGGCCCGGGAGCCGCGCCCGGCCCGGCGCCGTGTCAGCGGCCGTGCTGGCCGGCCCCACCGCTGCGACGACCCACGCGGCTGGGCGCTGCCGCTGCCGACTATCG
Organism: Nocardioidaceae bacterium; assembly: GCA_035690425.1. Classification (GTDB taxonomy): domain Bacteria; phylum Actinomycetota; class Actinomycetes; order Propionibacteriales; family Nocardioidaceae; genus DASSKO01. The sequence goes on along the minus strand of DASSKO010000197.1, from coordinate 22,779 downwards.
ACCCGCAGGTCGTGGCTCGATCCGGGCGCGCGCTCGATCGCTACGGTCCCGACTTCAGCTACCGCCACCATGCACTGGTCAAGAAGCTGCCGGTCGCGGTGGGCGTGGTCGCGGCTGCCGGCGCGGTCCTGGCGCTCGCCCAGCTGTCGCCGACCCGGAGGATGCTGTTGAGCCGGATCAGCCCGGGCGAGGGGCCCGGCCCGCGGCGGCGCGCGCGGTCGTGGTTCACCGTCCGCTTCGTCGGCACCGCCGGAGGACAGCGGGTGGTCACCGAGGTCGCCGGCGGAGACCCCGGGTACGACGAGACTGCGAAGATGTTGGCCGAGTCAGCGCTGTGCCTGGCATTCGACGACAACCCCGCCACCTGCGGCCAGACCACGACAGCCGCCGCGATGGGCGACAACTTGCTGCGGCGCCTCGTCGACGCCGGCATCCGGATGCGCGTGCTGTGAACGTCACCGAGCAGGGGCAACCGATGGGCCGTGGCTGCTCGGCTTGGGCCGACGTGTGATGATCGTGCGCGAGATGCCCACTCTGCTCACCCCCAAGATGCTCGGCCTGCATGCCTTCGCCGTGGTGGCGATCACGGCAATGGTCGTGCTGGGGATGTGGCAGCTCGGGGCCTACGGCGAGCGGCAGCAGGTCAGTGCGCAGCAGCAGGCCGACCGGCCACCTGTGCCGATCGACGACGTACTCGGGCCCGACGACGCCTTCACCGCCGAGGCCGACGCCCGCACGGTCACCGTAACCGGCAGCTACGGCGAGCAGCAGTTCCTGGTCGACGGTGACGACGCGCAGACACCGTGGCTGGTCACCCCGCTGCGGACGGCCACCGGCTCGTCCGTGCTGGTCGTCCGCGGGTACGCCGGACAGCCCGCGCCGCCGCCGGCCGGTGCGGTCACCGTGTCGGGATCGTTGCTGCCGTCGCAGCCGCGCGAGGACGACCCCGCCCCGGGCGACGGTGTCGAGCCGTCGGTGGCGATCGCACGCCTGGTCGCCGACGTGGACACCGACCTCTACAGCGGTTTCGTCGTACTCGAGGATCAGCGGCCACCCGCGGATCTCGCCACGGTGACACCGCCGACGCCCGACCCGAGCTTCACCGCCGGCATCCGCAACCTGATGTATGCGCTGCAATGGTGGGCGTTCGCGGCCTTCGGCGTCTTCATGTGGTGGCGGATCGCACGGGACGAGATCCGTGCGCGGCCGGCCGGGAACGCTCAGGTAGCGTGAGCCCGTGTCTGTTGCCCTTCTCCGCTACCGCGTCATGGCCTGGATCGTCGGCGTCCTGCTGGTGACTCTGTTCGTCTTCTGGGGCTTGGAGCTGTTCATGCCCCAGGGCAGTGTCTGGCAGCAGCGTGGGGAGGACGTCACCCAGTGGCTCGGTGTGGCGCACGGCTGGCTCTACATGATCTTCCTGATCATGGCGGCGCTGCTGGCCCGCAGGGCACGGTGGCCGCTGGGCTTCACTGCCGTGACGCTGGTGTGCGGCACCGTGCCCGTGCTGTCGTTCTGGGCCGAGCGGCGCGCCACCAAGTACACCCGCAGCTTGATGACGCCCGTCTGAGCCCCGGGCGAAGCCCCCAGCACCCGACACCGGCCCCTTCGGCCCAGTCGGCTCAGACGTCCTTGCGCTCCAGCGGGTCGTCCGGGTCGGTGGGAGCGTGGGGCTGCTCACCCGCGTCGGCGAGTGCGACGTCGGGGCTCGCTGCGCCCGCGTCGTCGGTGACGGCGCTCGCGCTCTCGGCCGGAGAGATCGGGTCGGAGGGGTCGGGTACGGCGGTCGGGTAGTCGCTCTTCCAACTCGCCGAGTCGTCCTTAAAGTAGTTCACCGCGAAGGCGGCGAGTCCACCCAGGCCGAGCAGCACGAGCAGGTTGCGGACCTTGTGCGACTTCTTCTTCGGAGCCGGCACCTCGCCCCGGGCAGCGGCCAGCGCCGCGACACCGCGGCGCTTCGCCTCCTCGCGGTACGGCTCGCTCGCTGCCGTGGCGCTGGCGAGCGCGGCACCGACCTGCGGGGCAACCTTCTCGTCGTAGGTGCTGCGAGCGTTGCCGACAGCGCTGCGGGCGGCAGGGATCAGCGTCTCGTTGGTCTGGGTGCGTGCCTCCTCCACCAGCGGTGCGAGTCGGCCCCTGGCGTCGTCGATCACGGGTGCAACCCGCCCCATCGCCTGCTCGGCGATGTCGTGTGCCCGACTGTTGCGGCTCATGGTCTCCCCTCTCAGGTGCGTGTCTGTCGTCGTTGGCTCGGGTCGGCTTCTCACCGATGATCTTGCCTCAACCGTCAAGAGGGGAAACGTTGCCCCCCGCTGCGGTGCCCGCGTCCACCCGTCGTACCCAAGATCGGCGAACGGATCACCGGCACGGGCATTCACGCACGCGTGCGAGGATTGGCGGGACCGACAACCTGTATCGCAGTCAAGACGAAGGACTTGTGCCGTGGCCGACGCCCTGTACGCGACCCTGAAGACCAACATGGGCGACGTGGTCGTCCAGTTGTTCCCCGACCATGCCCCGGAGACCGTCCGCAACTTCACCGGCCTTGCCGAGGGTGACAAGGAGTGGACCAACCCCGAGACCGGAGCGAAGACAACCGAGCGCTTCTATGACGGGCTGGCCTTTCACCGGATCATCTCCGGATTCATGATCCAGGGTGGCTGCCCGCTCGGCACCGGCACCGGCGGGCCCGGCTACCAGTTCAAGGACGAGCCGCACCCTGAGCTCACCTTCGACAAGCCGTACCTGCTGGCGATGGCCAACGCCGGCCCGGGAACCAACGGCTCCCAGTTCTTCATCACCGTGGCCCCGACCACCTGGCTGAACTTCAAGCACACGATCTTCGGCGAGGTTGCCGACGAGGACTCGCGCAAGGTCGTCGACGGCATCGGCGCGGTGCGGACCGGTCCGGGCGACCGCCCGATCGAGCCGGTCGTGCTCGAGCGCGTCGACATCGAGCGACGCTGACCGGTCACCCGGCAGTTGGTCCAGCAGCTGATTCCGCAGTGACACCGTCATGACGGTCCCCACCTGCTTCCGTCACCCCGACCGGGAAACCTATATCTCCTGTCAGCGCTGCGGTCGGCCGATCTGCCCCGAATGCATGCGGCCGGCCTCGGTGGGATTCCAGTGCCCGGAGTGCGTGGCCGAGGGACGCAAGAGCCAGCGGGTCGGGCGCACCGCCTTCGGTGGCAAGGTGCACGCCCGCGACACCCTGGTCACGGTGTCGTTGATCGCAGTCAACGTCGTGATCTTCTTGGTGGTCACGGCGTTGGGACCGGCCGGCGACCAGCTCGTGCTCGAGCTGTCGATGCTGAGCGGCGAGGTGCCGTTGCGAGGGATCGGGCCCGACTCCGGTGTGGCCGCCGGCGAGTTCTGGCGGATCATCACCTCGTCGTTCGTGCACACCGGCTTCCTGCACCTGCTTTTCAACATGGTGGCGATCGGCTTCATCGGTCCCAATCTCGAGCGGGTGCTGGGTCGGTGGCGCTACCTGGCGCTGTTCCTGCTCAGCTGCCTGACCGCCGGCACCGCGGTCTACTGGCTCTCGCCGCCGGCCGCGCTCACCTACGGCGCTTCTGGCGGGGTGTTCGGCCTGTTGGCGGCCGCGCTGGTGGTCTACCGCAAGCAGGGGTACGACGTCTCTGCGCTACTGCTGCTGCTCGGAGTGAACCTGTTCTTCACGTTCTCGGTGCCCAACATCTCCTGGCAGGGGCACATCGGTGGCCTGGTCGGTGGGCTGATCACGGCGGCCGCGCTGGCCTACGCGCCCCGGCGCGGTCGCACCGCACTGCACTCCGCCGCCTTCGTGGGCCTCACCGTGCTCTGCGTTGCGCTGATCGCGGCCCGCTCGTTCATGTTGTCCTGACTTGGTTGAGGCAAAGGTGCGACCTCGCGGCGAATGGAGGCCGCCCTCCTCCCCGCGAGATCGCAGCTCTGCCCCACATGCGCCCGCAGCCCTGCCAAGCCGTCCACAGGAGTTATCCCCAGTGTGGAGAACTACATCGCTGTAATCACAGCTGTGGACGGCGCCGTGGACAGGGGTTGCGGCGGTGCTGGAGCGTTGGCCGGCGCTACTCCCACTTCATCGCGGTGAGCAGGCCGAGCATGATCAGGCCCATGCCGACCAGCAGGTTCCAGTCGCCGAGCTGGCGCATGCCGGGCAGGTCGCCCTGCGTCAGGTAGAACACGACGATCCAGGCGAGCCCGAGCAGCAGCAGCGTGCACATGGTCGGCACCACCCACCGGCCGGAGCCCTTCGGCCGAACGGCCTCCGGGGCGCCGCCCTGCGCTGCAGACTTCTTCTTCTTGCGCGATCGTGACTCAGGCACGGGTCGGGCTCCTCATAACATTCGGGGGCTTGCCAGGCGTCGGCTAGCGTAGTCGTTGACCCACGCCCACAGTACGGATCTCCACAGTCCCCCCAACACGGAGTCAGCATGGACGAGCCCGACCGGCCCCGCGCCTCCATCTCGGCGTGGCGGCTGCTGGTGCCGTTGGTCTTCGCCGTCGCCGGTGTCCTGTTCGTCACCAGTGCGGAGAGCGCAGACGGCGGCCAGCTCCGCGCTGACAACGCCACCAGCCTCACCGGCCTGGTGCAAAGCGAGCGCGACGACGTCGACGCGCTGCGCGAGCAGACCGCTGAGCTCAACGAGCAGATCGAGCTGCTGTCGAGCTCGGTCAGCTCCACCTCGCTGACCAAGCTGGAGTCGCAGGTCGCCGAGCTGCAGAGATCGGCCGGGGTGGTGCAGCTGGAGGGGCCGGCGGTGAAGGTCACGCTCGACGACGCGCCCTACGACCAGGAGGTCCCCGAAGGCTTCACGGCCAACGACCTCGTCGTGCACCAGCAGGACCTGCAAGCCGTCGTCAATGCCTTGTGGCGCGGCGGGGCGGAGGGCATCACCCTGCAGGGCCAGCGCATCGTGGCCACTACCGGCATCAAGTGTGTGGGCAACACGGTGCTGCTGCAGGGCGTGCCCTACTCACCGCCGTACGAGATCGTCGCGGTCGGCGACACGACCGAGATGGTCAGCGCCATCAACTCCGCCGACTACATCGACATCTACAAGCAGTACACCGAGCCCCCGGTCAACATCGGCTGGGAGGTCGACGTTCTCGACCAGGCCACGCTGCCGGCCTACGAGGTCAACATCGACCTCGAGTACGCCGAAGCCGCGCGGTGAGCCTGTCCTGACGCCGAAACGCCGAAACGCCGCGACATCCCGGCGCCCCAGGGCCGGCTCAGCCCTGCCCCGGAGGTGTCTCGGGGGTCGACGGCGGTGAGGCAGGCGTGGTGGGCGTCGTGGGCGTGGCCGGGGTCGTCGGTGTGGACGGTGTCGTGGGCGTCTCGGTCTCGGTCTCCGTCGGAGATGGTGAGGGCGTCGGAGTCGGCGTGGAGGTCTCGGTCTCCGTCGGCGATGGCGTCGGCTCCGGCGTCTCGGTCTCCACCGGCTGCCGCGACACGGTGATGATGACGGTGTCGCCCGGCTGTGCGGTGGACTCGCCGGACGGGCTCTGGGCGACGACGATGCCCGCGGGCGCGTCGGCCGACGGGTCGTCGACGACTTCGGCGGTGAAGCCGGCGTCGTCCAGCGTCGCTAGGGCCACGTCCTCGGTTTCACCGACGACGTCGGGCACCTCCAGCGGTCCCTCGGTGACGACGAGCGTGACGCGCGTCCCCACCGGCACGTCCTCGCCCGCCTCGGGGTCGGTCTCCACCACGGTGTTGCGCCGCTCGCCTCCCGGCGTCCGCTCGACCCGGACCCGAAGGCCTTGGTCCTCGATCTCGGCCCGCGCCTCCGGCAGCTGGTCCCCGATGACCGAGTGCATCGTGACCTCCCGGCGGCCGGTCGACACGACGATGTCGACCTCGGAGCCCTTGTCCACCACGGTCGAGGGCTCCGGGTCCTGGGTCATCACCAGCCCGGCCTTGATGGTGTCGCTGGGCTGTGGCGTGACCTCGCCCAGCTCGAGGTTCTCCTGCTCGAGTCGGTTGCGCGCCTCAGCCTCGGTCAGGTCGACCAGCCGGGGCACGTTCACCTGTGCCGTGTCCTCGCCGGCCAGGATCTGCGGCAGGAACAACCCGAGCAGCACGAACAGCGCGACGACCGCGAGCGCCAGCAGCCCCCAGATCCACCCGCGACGACGACGTTCGCGCTTGTCCTGGTCCGCGGTCGGCACGTAGGCGTCCTGGGTGACGGGCGACATCGCCGCCGTACCCGCGGCCGCGGCGGCGTCCCCGGCCGCACCCGCGGCGGCGACCGGAGGCGCGCTGATCGCGTGACCGGCGAGGGCGCGCTCGATGTCGGCGCGCATCTCGGCCGCGCTCTGGTAGCGCTCTGCCGTCGGCTTCGCGAGCGACTTGGCGGCGATCGCGTCCAGCTCGGGCGCGACCTCGGGGTCGATCGACGACGGGGGCGGGGCGTCCTCGCGGACATGCTGGTAGGCCACGGCGACCGGGCTGTCCCCGACGAACGGCGGACGGCCGGTGAGCAGCTCGTAGAACAGGCAACCGGTCGAGTAGATGTCGCTTCGAGCGTCGACCTGCTCGCCCCGTGCCTGCTCCGGTGAGAGGTACTGGGCGGTGCCCACGACCGCGGCCGTCTGCGTCATGGTGGCCGAGGAGTCCGCGATCGCCCGGGCGATGCCGAAGTCCATCACCTTGATCTCGCCGCTCGGGGTGAGCATGACGTTGGCGGGCTTGATGTCGCGGTGAATGATGCCGGCGCGGTGGCTGTAGTCGAGCGCGGCCAACACTCCCGCGGTGATCTCCATCGCCCGCTCGGGCAGGATCTTGCGACCCTCGCGAAGGATCTCGCGCAGCGTGCGGCCCTCGACGTACTCCATCACGATGTAGGGGATCCGCAGCCCGGACCCGTCCGGGGCCTCCTCATCACCGGTGTCGTAGACGGCGACGATGGCCGGGTGGTTCAGCGAGGCAGCCGACTGCGCCTCTCGACGGAAGCGGGCCTGGAACGTGGGGTCGCTCGCCAGGTCGGTGCGCAGGCGTTTGACCGCGACTCGCCGGCCGAGCCGCGTGTCGTGACCGGCGCGGACCTCCGCCATCCCACCACGACCGAGCAGACCGCTCAGCTCGTAGCGGCCGCCGACCTGCTCTGGCGGGTGGCCGTTGCCGTTCGGTGGCTCACTCGTCATCGTCGCCAGACCTGCCCTTGCCGTTGTGCCGACTGCTGCCCGTGCCCGACCACCTGGTCACCCAGCGTAGAGACCATGGACACGGTAGCGGCGAGTGCCAACACCAGGCGGTCACGGCGTGATCACGGCTTCCATCACCGACTTGGCGATCGGACCCGCCAGGCCGCCGCCGGAAATCTCGCTGGCGGGCACGTTGGCGTCCTCGACGAAGACTGCGACCGCGACCTCAGGGTCATCGGCGGGAGCGAACGACACGAACCAGGCGTAGGGGTCGCGGCCGCCGCCCGACTCTGCGGTACCGGTCTTGGACCCCACCTCGATGCCCGGAATCGCCGCGACGCCGCCGGTGCCGCTCTGGGTCACCTCGACCATCATCTGGCGCAGGTCTGCGGCGACACTGGGGCTGACGGCCTCGCTGAGCGCCTCGGGCTCGGTCTCCTCCAACGTGTTGAGGTCCGGAGAGCGCTCCTCGGCGACGATGAAGGGCTGCATCACGGTGCCGTCGTTGGCGATGCCGGCGACGACCATGGCCATCTGCAGCGGGGTGGCGGCGACCTCGAACTGGCCGATGGCCGACAGCGCCGTCTGCGGGTCGTCGGGATCCTCGGGGAACACGCTGATCACCGAGTTGGGCAGCCCGTCGAACACATCTTGGCCGAAACCGAACGCCTGGGCCTGGTTGCGCAGCGCCTCGGCACCGAGGTCCTCCGCGCCGAGCTTGGCGAACGAGGTGTTGCAGGAGAAGGCGAGCGCGCGGGTGAGCGTGATCTGCTCACCGCCGCAACTGCCCCGGCCGGCGTTGCCGAGCTCGATGTTGGTGTTGGGCAGCGTGTACGTCGCCTGCCCCGTGACCAACGACTCGGGCGTGTACTGACCCGACGACAGCGCGGCGGCGGCCGTCACCAGCTTGAAGGTCGACCCGGGCGGGTAGCGCTGCTGGATGGCGCGGTTCACCAGCGGCTCGGCGGGGTTGCTGGTCAACCGCTTCCAGGCGTCGGCGGTGGCCGCGAAGTCGTGGCTGGCCAGGACGTTGGGGTCGTAGTCGGGCATCGACACCATCGCCAGCACCTCACCGGTGTCGGGACGCAGGGCCACGACCGCGCCCTTTGCCTGCTCGGGGAGGGCGGTGAGCCCGTGGTGCGCCGCCGCCTGCGCGGCCGGGTCGAGGGTGAGCAGCACGTTGCCACCCTTGGGCTGCTCCTCGGTCACGAGGTCGATCACCCGGTTGAACAGCAGCCGCGGGTCGCTGCCGGAGAGGATGTCGTTCTCGGTCTGCTCGATCCCGCTCGCGCCGTAGAGGTAGGAGTAGTAGCCGGTGATGTGCGAGTAGACCCGCGGACGCGGTCCGTAGGTCCGCAGGAACTCGAATCGGTCGTCCACCGGCTTGCTCTCGGCCACGGCCTCGCCGGCGACGAAGATGGGGCCTCGCTCGCGGGCGTACTCCGCATCGATCACCCGACGGTTCTCGGGCATGTCGTTGAGCTCGTCGGCCCGCACGAACTGCACATAGTTGGCATTGAGCAGCAGCGCGCCGAACAGCAGCGCGCACCCGACAGCGAGCACCCGGATCGGCTTGTTCATCGCAGTCTCACCACCTGAGTCGCGTCGTCGGCCTCGGGGGCCCGGACCTCCGGGTCGGGCCGTCTGGCCTGGTGACTGATCCGCAACAGCAGCGCGATGATGACCCAGTTGGCCACCATCGACGAACCACCCGCGGAGAGGAAGGGCGTAGTCAGGCCGGTCAGCGGGATCAGCCCGGTGACGCCACCGATCACGACGAACACCTGCAGCGCGAAGGTAGTCGCCAGGCCCACAGAGAGCAGCTTGCCGAAGGCGTCGCGGCAGAGCAGAGCCACCCGCAGGCCGCGCTCGACGATCAGGGCGTACAGCAGCAGGATCGCCATCAACCCGGTCAGCCCGAGCTCCTCACCGAGTGCGGCGACGACGAAGTCGGACCAGACGAAGGGGATCCGCGTGGGGCTGCCCTCGCCCAGACCCTGACCCAGCAGCCCGCCCCACGCCAGGCCGAACCTGGCCTCCACGATCTGGTCGTAGGCGGGGTTGCTGAAGGGATCGAGCCAGCCTCCTACGCGCTCGCGCACGTGGCCGAAGACCAGATAGCCCGCGTACGCGCCGCCGGCGAACATCAGCCCTCCGAGCACCAGCCATCCGGGCCGTTCGGTCGCGACGTAGAGCAGCACCACGAAGATGCCGAAGAACAGCAGCGAGGAGCCTAGGTCGCGCTGGAAGACCAGCACCGACATGCTCGCCACCCACGCCACGAGGATCGGGCCGAGGTCGCGGCCGCGGGGCAGGTCCATGCCCAGGAACCGGCGTCCGGCGAGTGCCAGCGCCTCGCGGTTCACGACCAGGTAGCCGGAGAACGCGGTCACCAGGCAGACCTTCGCGACCTCGCCGGGCTGGAAGGACAAGCCCATGGCCCGGATCCACACGCGTGAGCCGTTGATCTCCACGCCGAGGCCCGGGACGAGCGGCAGCAGCAACAGCACCAGGCCGGCCAGCCCGAAGGTGTAGGTGAACGCCTGCAACCGGCGGTGGTCGGGGAGCAGGAACAGCACGAGGCAGAACAGGCCGACCCCGATCGCCGACCACAGCAGCTGATCGGGTGCGAACGGGCCGAAGACGGACTCGGCCGCGGCCAGCGAGAGGTCGATGCGGTGCAGCATCGCCAGCCCCAGGCCGTTGAGCGCCACCACCACCGGCAGCAGCACAGGGTCGGCGTAGGGCGCCCTGAACCGTACGACCAGGTGAGCGACCAGGGCCAACGCCGCGAGCCCTCCGCCGTACCCGAGGATGTCGGTGGGCACGGCACCTTCCCGGGCCAACCCGACGATGGCGTAGGCCCCGATGCCGATGCAGAGGGCGAGCAGCAGCAGCAGCAGCTCCGCGCCGCGCCGCTTGCGGTGGACGAAGCCGAAGGCGGTGGCCGGTGCCGAGCTCATGAGGCCGGCTCGCAGACGTCCGCGCTCGGCGTTGCCGTAGCGGTGGGCGTGGGAGAGGTGCTGGGGCTGGCGCTTCCGGTGCCACGCGGGCTGTCGGTCGCCCGCGGGCTCGCTGGTGCACGCGGGCTCGCTGGTTCACGAGGGCTGCCGTCAGGCGTCGCCGGGGGCTGGCCCCGTGTGGGCGTGGGAGTGGAGGTGGGCGTCGGTGTGGGCGTGGGTGCCGGTGACTGCTCGGCACGGCAGCGGGCCGCCACCTCGTCGATCCGGTCCAAGATGCTGCGCGCGTGGTCGAGGTCCTCGGCATCGATACCGGCGTTGACCTGCTCGCGCCAGTACGGCGTGAGGTCGTCGAGCTCGATGGTGCTGGTCTCCTCGACCCGGTGGAGTGTGAGCCACGGGAGGCCGGCATCGACCCCGCGGAACACCGCGACCGTGTCGCCGTCGTCGGCGACGTAGTACTGCTGCTGCGACCACGCGTAGGCGACCACCGCGCCGGCAACCAGCAGCGCGACCACGGCGAGCATCAGCAGCATGCGCCGCAGCCAGCCGAACCGACGTGGCTCGCGGGGGGCGTAGCGCAGGAACTCACGGTCGACCGGATCCTCGTCGGCACCGTCGCGGACGGCCGGCTGTGACGCCGTGTCGCTGATCCCCGCTCGCGCCTGCTCCGCCGCCGAGCCGACCAGCAGCGGGCCGACCGCCGCGGCCGCGGAGTCCTCGTCGATCGGGGTGGCGGCGTCGACCACGTCGAAGACCACACAGGTGACGTTGTCGTTGGCGTTTCCGTCGAGGGCTGCGTTGACGAGCGCGAGGGCGGCGGAGTCGGGAGTGCCTCCGGCCAGAGTGTTGCGCACGGCGCGGTCGTCGAGTATGCCGGTGAGGCCGTCGCTGCACAGCAGCACCCGGTCGCCGGGGCGGACATCGAGCAGGGTCAGGTCAGGCTCGACGTCATGACGGCCGTCGAGCACCTTCATGATCAGGTTCCGGTGCGGGTGGGTGCGTGCCTCGGCCGCGGTGATCCGCCCCTCGTCGACGAGACCCTGCACGAACGTGTGGTCCCGGGTGAGCTGGCTCAGCTCGCCGTCGCGCAGCAGATAGGCGCGGGAGTCGCCGATGTGGGCGAGCGCGACCTGCAGACCGTCGAAGAGCATCGCGGTCACCGTGGTGCCCATGCCCTCGACGCTCGGGTCCTCGTCGACGATCTCGCCGAGCTTGACGTTGGCCCGGTGGATCGCGCCCGCGAGCGCCTCCAGCATGTCCTCGGGTGGTGGCTGGTCGATGCGCCGCATGGTCTGCACGGTCACCGCCGACGCGAGGTCACCGGCGGCTGCGCCGCCCATGCCGTCGGCGACCATCAGCAGGTGGCTGCCGGCAAATCCGGAGTCCTGGTTGTTGGAGCGCACCCGACCGACATCAGAGACGGCCGAGTAGCGCACGGCGAGGCTCATCGGGGTGGCCTTACTTCCTCAGCTCGACGACGGTCTTGCCCAGCCGTACGGCGGTGTTGGCCGAGACCGCGACCGCACGGGTCACGCGGGTGTTGCCGAGGTAGGTGCCGTTGGTCGAACCGAGGTCCTCGACGAACCAGTCGTCGCCGTTGGTCACGAAGCGCGCGTGCCGGGTCGAGACGTAGTCGTCGTCGAGCTTGATGGTGGAGTCGCCGCCGCGCCCCAGGGTCACGGGCTCGCCGGTCAGCTGCACGCTCGCGCCGCTGTTGGGACCGTCGACGATGACCAGCTGACTGGGGCTGCCGCGGCGCTTCTTCTTCTCCTTGGGCGGCTTCGCGGGCTTCGGCTGCTTGGCTGCCTTCGGCTGGCGGCCGCGCTGCCCCTTCGGTGGTGCGTCGACCCGCGCCCCGAACATGTCGGAGCGGATCACCGACACCGCGGAGAGCACGAAGATCCACAGCAGGGCGAGGAAGCCCAGCTTGATCAGCGTGAGGGTGAACTCAGACACCGTCGCCCCTCTCCGAGCCGTGGGAGCGGTCCATGGGGTTGCGCAGGACCATCGTCGTGTTGCCGATCTGCACCTCCGAACCGTCGCGCAGTCTCGCCTGCTGCACCCGCCTGCCGTCGACACGGGTGCCGTTGGTGGAGCCGAGGTCGTAGACGTGCACCGAGATCGACTCCGCGGCCGGCGTGACGCGGATCTCCACGTGGCGGCGGGAGACGCCGGGGTCACTGACCCGCAGGTCTGCCTCGGTGCCTCGGCCGATGACCACGCCCGGTGCTTCGAGGGGGTGCTTGATGCCGGCAACCTCGAGGATGACCGGAGCCCGGTGCACCGTGGTCTCGGTCATCGACTGGCCCTGGACGGGAGTGACGTGGGCGTTGGCCCTGCTGGCCACGCGGAAGCGCCCGGTGGTGAGGTCGTCGCCCTGTCCGATGTCGATCGAGACCACGCCGGTGAAGACATAGTGCTGCTCGTTGGCGTACTCCCGCAGCATGGAGATCAACTCGTCGGACAGCGTCGCGCCGTACCCGGAGAGCCGCTCGTGGTCGGCGGGAGAAAGCTCGACACTGAAGGAGTTGGGGATCAGCCGGCGGTCCCGGCTGAGGATCTGCGCGGAGTTGTCGATCTCGCGCTGGAGCGCGGCCGCAAGCTCGACCGGCTGCACGGCGCTGCGGAAGGCGCGAGCGAAGGTGCCGGTGACCAGCTGTTCGAGCCGCTGTTCGAAGCGTTGCAGCACGCCCACGCGCGCCTCCTCTCCGTCTCCTCGGTCGGGTCCCTCCCCTAGCCTGCCCTGATCGTATCGGGGAGTGCACATCGGCCGGCTCCGGCGGCGGGCTCGGTTTCGTTGCGGCCGGCCCATGCGTGGTAGCCTTTGGCGGCGCTGGCACAGTCGTGTCAGCGCATGCGCGAGTGGCGGAATAGGCAGACGCGCACGGTTCAGGTCCGTGTGCCCGAGAGGGCGTGGGGGTTCAACTCCCCCCTCGCGCACCACCCACTTTGGCGTTCGCAGAACGCCCAAGTTCGGATTCACACCCGCGGTTGGGCATGCCCTGTGATCCGCCGTTGGGCTGCGCTCTCAGAGATCGAGGACGAGTCGCAGGGCGGCCTCGACGTGCCGCAGGTCGTCGAAAGCGAGGTGGCCGAGGCTGTCGCCGAGACGAGTAGGATCGACCGCTGCCGTTTGCTCGGCCAGCACGCGTGTCGTTCGTCCGCCGATCTCCACCTCTGGCCTGAAACTTGCCGGGCGTGCCGAGGTAGATGTCGGAGCAACCAGCCAGGTCGAGAGCGGGAACTGGCCGGCCTGGACGACTACCGCATACCGGGGGTGCCGCTGCTCGTGCCCGCGAGCGTCTCGCGGCGCACGTAATCGGTAAACCTCACCACGCACGCAGGGTCTCCATGTCCCGCAGGACCTGTGCCGCCTCGGCCCGGTCTTGTTCGTCGGCGGCGAGTGCCTCGGCCTCGGCACGAAGCGCCGACCGGGCACGCTCGCGAGCAGCGTCGATCAGGGCTGCTCGCACCGCGGTCGACACCGGCGTCCCGTCGCGCGTCAGCGCTGCTAGAGCTCGAGCCGCATCCTCATCGGGACGGAATGTGATCGTGTCGGCCATGGAACCAATGTAACACAGAATGTAAGACCATCAGCGGGTGAGGGATGCTGCGCATGCGCACGTGCTGGGAGCGCGGTGGACCGTCGCGTCACGATCGTCACCGGAGGAACTCGCGGAATCGGTGCCGCCACCTGCCGGCGGCGTGTAGGGCGCCGGACGCGCCGTAGCCACGAAGGCATTTTGACCGACGCCGCCATCCCCTAGTGTGAGTTCGCGGGGGCTCACGTAGCGAGAGGTGGCTATGTCGAAATCGGTGGACACAACCGACACGCCGGCGACAGGCTGGCGGCGACTTCGCCAGATCGGGCCGGGCTTCGTCGCAGCAGCGACCGGTGTGGGCGTCGGAGACCTCGCGGCCTCGCTGGTCGCTGGCGCCGAGTACGGCATGGTGCTGCTGTGGGCGGTCGTGGTCGGCGCGGTCGTCAAACTGGCCATGGCCGAAGGCGTGGGCCGCTACCACCTTGGTGCCGAGACCACGTTGCTGCGCGGGTGGCGGACCCTCGGGTCGTGGACCCAGTGGTACTTCGGCATCTACGTCATCGTGTGGGGCTTCGTATACGGCGCGGCGGTCATGTCGACGACGGCGCTCGCCCTGCGGGCGCTGATCCCCGGTGTGCCGTTCGAGGCCTGGGCCGTGGGCTCCGGTCTCCTCGGTTTCCTCCTGGTGTGGTTCGGCCGCTACCAGGTGCTCGAGAAGCTGATGACCGCCCTCGTCGGGATCATGTTCGTGACGGTCGTGGGCACCGCGGTGCTCGTGATGCCCGACGTCCCCGCGATGCTCAACGGGTTCGTCCCGCGGCTGCCCGAAGGCTCGTTCGTCTACGTCGTCGGCCTCATCGGCGGGGTGGGCGGAACCATCACGATGGCCGCCTACGGCTACTGGGTGCGGGAGAAGGGCTGGCGTACCCGCGAGTGGCTGTCGGTGATGCACCTCGACGTCGGCGTGGCCTACGTGCTGACCGGCATCTTCGTGGTCGCGATGGTGATCGTCGCCGCCGACGTGCTGTTCCAGGCAGGGCTCACCGTCGAGGGCGAGGAGGGGTTGCTCGCGCTGGGCAACCAGCTCGACCAGCGGTTCGGAACCTGGGCGGAAGTGCTGTTCCTGGTGGGTTTCTGGGCCACGTCGTTCACCTCGCTGCTCGGGGTGTGGAACGGCGTCTCCCTGTTCTTCACCGACTGGGTGCACACGCTGCGCAACGAACCGGAGCAGCAGACCACCGACGAGCGCAGCCCCTGGTACCGCGCCTACGTCGCGTGGCTGACGTTCCCGCCGATGCTGCTGCTGTTCCTCGGCCAGCCGATCGCCATCGTCATCACCTACACCGTGCTGGGCGCGGTGTTCATGCCGTTCCTCGCCGGGACACTGCTGGTGCTGCTGAACAGCAAGCGGTTCCCCGCCGAGTTCCGCAGCGGCTGGCTGTCCAACGCCGTACTCGGGCTCGCGTTGGTGCTCTTCGCCGCGCTGTGCATCCAGGAGATCATCGACCAGTTCTGAGTCGCTGTCCGATGCGCCCAGGTGCCTACCGGGCGAAGACCTGCGTGTCGTCGGCGAACGCCTTGAACTCCATCGCGTTGCCGGCCGGGTCGAGCAGGAACATCGTCCACTGCTCACCCGGCTGGCCGGCGAACCGGAGGTAGGGCTCGATGACGAAGTCCAGGCCGGCGGCGCGGATCCGCTCGGCCAGCGCATGGAAGTCCTCGACCTCCAGCAGCAGGCCGAAATGCGGCACGGGTACGTCGCGTCCGTCGACGGCATTGTGCGCCGACTCCGGCCGCGGCGCGACGTGGGTCACCAGCTGGTGGCCGTGGAAGTCCCAGTCGACCCAGTGGTCGCTGCTGCGTCCCTGCTGGCACCCCAACGTCTCGCCGTAGAACTGCCGGGCGGCGTCCAGGTCGTCCACAGGGACGGCGAGGTGGAACCGCGGTACCGATGCCATGTGTGCTGCCTCCTGCGGTGAGTGGGCCAGGCCCCGGTGTGCCGCCAGGTCCGGCTTCCACCTGAGTATGACGACTCTGCGCGGCGGCCGGCGCGGGACCCGTCCGACGCATAGCCTGACGGTGTGTCCGACCGCCACCGCGACCTGGCCGCTGACCACCATGACCCGGCGGCCGACCTCGAGCAGGAGCTGGCCGTGCTGCTGCGGCGGGCGCGGGCGATGTCGATCCAGCTGGCCCGAGAGGTGCACCCCGACCTGGAGCCCGGCGCCTACTTGCTGCTCGCGCGGCTGGCCAGCACCGGGGGCGCGCGGCTCACCGAGCTGGCTGCGTTCCTGGGTGTGGGGAAGCCGACGGTGTCGCGGCAGCTGAGTGTCCTGCAGCGGTTGGGTCTGGTCGAGCGGGTGCCCGACCCTCAAGACGCCCGGGCACAGACGATCCGCAACACCACCGAGGGCGCGCGCCGGCTGGCCGCTGCCCGAGACGGACGGCGGACGCGGTTCCGTGAGCTGCTCGGCGGCTGGCCGACCGCGGAGGTGGCGCAGCTGGCGGACCTGCTCCGCCGGTTCAACGAGCTGGGCGACTGACCCCTGGCCATCTAGTTGCATGAGGCAAGCATCCAATATATGGTTGCCGAGGGCAACTACGCAGCCATCTCTGCGGCCGCCGCCTTTCCGGCTCCGCCACTGCACGTCCCCACGCGACGAACACCACCGAGGAGAACGCTCCGGATGAGCACCGCACCCACCGCCCTCGACGCGCCGGCTGCACCGATGAGCCGGCGGGAGGTGCTGGAGTCGATCTCCGGGATCATGCTCGGGATGCTCACGACGATCCTGTCGTCGACCGTCGTGAGCACCTCGCTGCCGGTGATCGTGCATGACCTGGGCGGCAGCCAGTCCGCCTACACCTGGGTGGTGACGGCCTCGCTGCTGACGATGACCGTGACGACCCCGATCTGGGGGAAGCTCGCCGATCTCTTCAGCCGCAAGCTGCTGGTGCAGATCGCCCTCGGCATCTTCATCGTCAGCTCGATGCTCGCCGGCCTGTCCCAGGAGACGTGGCACCTGATCACGATGCGCGCCTTCCAAGGTGTCGGGGCCGGCGGTCTGATGTCGCTGTCGATGGTGCTGATCGCCGACATCATCAGCCCACGCGAGCGGGGCAAGTACGTCGGAGTGCTGGCCGGCGTGATGTCGATCGGCACGCTCGGTGGTCCACTCCTCGGCGGTGTGATCACCGACGTCATCGGCTGGCGCTGGAACTTCTATGTCGGCGTGCCGCTCGCCCTGGCCGCGCTGGTCGTGCTGCAGCGCACGTTGCACCTGCCGTACCGGGAGCGCCGCAGGGTGCAGATCGACTACCTCGGCGCGGTGCTGATCGCGGCCGGCGTGAGCACGTTGTTGCTCTGGGTCTCGCTGGCGGGCCGGCAGTTCGACTGGCTGTCGGCGCAGACGGCGGTGCTCGTGACCGGAGCCCTCGTGCTGCTCGCGCTGGCACTGCGGGTGGAGTCCCGGGCGGCCGAGCCGATCATCCCGCTGGCGCTGTTCCGCAACCGCACCATCACGCTGACCACGATCGCCAGCGTCACCGTGGGCATGGGGATGTTCGGCGCCGTGGTGTTCCTGGCCCAGTACATGCAGATCGCCCGCGACAAGACGCCGACCGAGTCCGGCCTGCTCACGATCCCGCTGATGCTCGGGTCGCTGGTCGCCTCGACCGTGATCGGTCAGCTGGTGACCCGCACCGGACGGTACAAGCCGTTCATGCTCGGTGGCACCGTGTCGCTGACGATCGGTCTGGCACTGCTGTCGACCATCGACCACCACACCAGCTTCGCGCTGCTGGGCGTCTACATGGCCCTGGTCGGTCTCGGCATGGGCTCGTGCATGCAGAACCTCATCCTGGCCGCGCAGAACAGCGCCGACATCCGCCAGATGGGGGTGGCGACCGCTACCGTGACGTTCTTCCGGACCCTCGGCGGCGCGATCGGCGTGGCCGCGCTGGGTGCGGTGCTGAGCAACCGGGTCAGCGTTCTCATCGCCGACGGTCTCGCGGCGCTCGGCGGTGACGCGGGAGCCGGCGTAGGCGGGTCCGTGCCCGACCCGAGCGCCCTGCCGCCTGCTGTGCGGGAGGTCGTCGAGCGGTCCTACGCGCAGGGCGTCTCCGATCTGTTCCTCGCGGCCGTTCCCTTCGGGATCATCGCGATCGTGGCCATCGCGCTGATGCCCGAGCGGCCGCTGGGCACCAAGAACGGCATCCAGCAGCTCGCCGAGCAGCCGGACGACATCGGCGCCGACACCGGCGCCGCCCTCGCCTCCCGCTGACCGTGACGCTCTCGGGCCCAGGCCGCCGGCATGGCGACATCCTGGCCACGGAGGGGAGCGAGCGTCACGGCCAGCGCGGACGGTTCAGCGACGGACGGCCTGCTCGATGTCCTCACGGGTCAACCGACGCTGCGCCACGTAGTAGAGCACCGCGCCGGTCGGCACGGGCGTGCCCCAGCTCGGGCTGACCAGCAGCTCGCTGGCGGAGCGGGCCGCGAGCACGGTCGCGGCGTGGGCGCTGCCCAGCGCCTGCTGGAAGTCGCCGAACGTCCGGCCGTCGAGGCTCTCGGGTACGGCGGTGGAGAAGGTGGCGCCGCCACCGTGCGTCATCAGCTCGCTGTAGACCAGTGCGATGCCGGGGTCTTGCAGCTCCTCGGTGATCATCCGCGGTGAGTGCCACTGCACCGGACGCACCCCGTCGTCGACGCGGGACAGGTTGCGGGCATGGGCCATGTCGCGCAGCGCCACCACGGCATGCAGGTCCGGGTTGACGTGGATGGCGGCGACCGTGATCGAAAGCGCCTCGTTGTCGTCGCGGGCGTCGACGAGGACCGCCTCGGCGCGGTGCAGGCCGGCGCGGCGCAGCACCGTGTCGTCGGTGAGGTCGCCTCGCACGAAGTGCACGTCGTCGCGGCCCGGCATCGGGTGGCTGGTGGCCTGGCCCTCCCACGCGCAGAGCACGATCGCGCGCCGCCGGTCGGCGGCGAGCTCGTCGACGATCCGCTCGGTGCGCCCGGCGGCGTAGCCCAGGATCACCACCTGGTCGCTGACCTCGACCTCTGCGAGTCCCTGCATGCGCCGTCCCTTCGCGCTCTCGATCATCTCGGCCAGTCGGGTGAACAGGGTGGTCAGCGTCGCGATGCCGCCGACGATGACGTAGAACCCGACGAGGTGCCCGCCCAGCGTCTGGGGGAAGAAGTCGCCGTACCCGACGGTGGCCGCGGTCACCACGAACCACCACCAGTAGGTCGCGGGCTCGGCGATCGGGTTGTTGTCGGGCTCGGCCAGCGCCATCAGCGGCCAGCTGGTGACGAACACGAACGTGATCACCGTGAGCGGCAAGCCCCACGTGCGCCGACGAGTCAGCACGCGCAGCGCCCGGGTGAGAAACAACGGCACGTGCCGAGGCTAGGGCATCTGCGCCGCCACCGCTGCGACGGCGGTAACCTCCGCCCGTGACGGAACAGACGAGCCGAGGCCTCACCGGACGCGTCGCCGCCGCCGTACGTGGGCTGGCGCCGGGCTACTTCGCGCTGGTGATGGCGAGCGGGATCATCTCGGTCGGCATGCAGCTGCGTGGCCACCGGCTGCTGTCGGAAGCGCTGCTGGTCGTCTGCGCTGTCTCCTTCGCCGTGCTGCTGGTGCTGACCGCGTGGCGGCTGGTCCGCTACCGCCACGACCTCGTCGACGACTTCACCGACCCGCGGCGCGGATTCGGGTTCTTCACCTTCGTCGCCGGCACCAACGTCCTCGGTGTGCGGCTGGGCATGGACGGCTACTACACGGCGACCGCGGTGCTGCTCGGGGTTGCCGGACTCGGCTGGCTGGTGCTCGGGTACGTCGTGCCCTGGACCGCCGTACTCGGTCATCACGGACGGCCGATGCTGACCACCGCCAACGGCAGCTGGTTCGTCTGGGTCGTGGCCAGCCAGTCGGTCGCCGTGGCCGCCGCCTCCGTGGAGCCGGTGTTCGCCTCCTGGCGCGATCTGCTCGCCGTGGTCGCGGTGCTGTCCTGGGCGGTCGGGATCTTCCTCTACGGCGCCGTCGGCGTCTTCGTCTCGTTGCGGATGATGCTCTACGAGCTGCGCCCGGAGCATCTCACCCCGTCGTACTGGGTCGCGATGGGCGCCAGTGCGATCACCGTGGTGGCCGGTTCGCGGATCATCGAGATGGCCGACGCGCCGATGGTCGCGGCGACGCGCGGCCTCGTCGCCGGCACGTCGGTGCTGTTCTGGGCGTTCGCCACCTGGCTGATCCCGGTGCTGGCCGCCGCCGGCTGGTGGCGGCACCGCACGCACAGGGTGCCGCTCAGCTACGACGCCACGTTGTGGAGCATCGTCTTCCCGCTGGGCATGTACGCCGTGGCCGGCATCTACCTCGGTGAGGCCGACAGCCTGCCGCTGGTCCGGTCGATCGGCGCGACCGAGCTGTGGTTCGCCTTCGCCGCCTGGCTGGTGGTCTTCGTCGCGATGGCCTACCACGTCGGACGCTCGGTCGTGGCCGCTCCGGCGCGCTGAGCGTCGACCGGTTCAGCGGAGCCGGGCGCGTCCGAAGGGCGGAGTGCTCACCAGTCCGTCGGCTTGGAGGGCTGGTAGATCCAGACGTCGAAGAAGTGGTCCAGCGGCATCCCGCTGACCTCCTCGCTCAGCGCCACCAGGTCGGCGGTGACCGCGGTGCCGTCGTCGTGGCGTTCGAACCACTGCCGCAGGATCGTGAAGAAGGCATCGTCGCCGACCTTGGCCCGCAGCGCCTCGAGGGTCATGGCCCCGCGGGTGTAGACCGATCCGGCGAACAGGTTCGTCGGTGTCGGGTCGCCCGGAGGCACCGTCCACAGGGAGCTGCCCGGCGGAACGCTCGCGTACAGCTGGTCGAAACGCGCCGCCGTGGTCCTGCCGCCGGTGTGCTCGTCCCACAGCCAGCTCGCGTAGGTCGCGAACCCCTCGTTGAGCCAGATGTCCTGCCACCGGCCGGGGCTGACCGCATTGCCGTACCACTGGTGTGCGAGCTCGTGGGCGACGGTGCCCTCGCTCGGCGGGCCGGAGTAGATCGGGCGGGTCTGCGTCTCCAGCGCGTAGCCGACCGAGTCGTCATCGATGATCGCCCCGAAGCTGGCGAACGGGTAGTCGCCGAAGACCGACTCGAAGTAGCCGATCATCTGCCCGGTGCGGGCCAGCGCGTCGTCGGCGTCCGGGGCGAGGTCGCGGTCGACGGCGTCGATGATCGGTAGCCCGTCGGCGGTCTCGTAGGTGCGCAGGTCGTAGTCGCCGACCGAGGCCGTGGACAGATAGCTGGCCATCTGGTCGTCGGAGCTCCAGTCCCAGGTGGTCCAGCCGTCGGAGGTGCTGCGCCCGACCAGCTCGCCGTTGGCGACCGCGGTCTTGCCCTTCGGCACCGTTACCGAGATGTCGTAGGTGGCCTTGTCGGTCGGGTGGTCGTTGACCGGGTACCAGGTGGACGCACCCTCGGGCTCGTTGGCGACGAAGGAGCCGTCGGGCATCGACACCCAGCCGTACAGCGCGCCCTCGATGTCGGTGGGCCGGCCAGTCGTCCCGGCGTACTCGACGAGGACGGTGAAGTCGCGCCCGTCCTTCAGCTTGTGCCGGGGCCGGACAGTCAGCTCCTGGCCGTCGCGGTGGAAGCGGGCCCGGACGCCGCTGACCCGCAGCCGGTCGATCGCGAACCCACGGAGGTCGAGGTTGAACGTCGACAGGTCGTCGGTCGCGGTGGCCTCGATGCGCGCCACCCCGGCGAAGTCGCGTGTCGCGGGGTCGAAGGTGATGTCGAGGTCGTAGTGGGAGACGTCGTAGCCGCCGTTGCCGGCCAGCGGGAAGTAGTCGTCACCCACGCCGGGTGCGCCGGGGTGGAACCTGCCGGCGAGCGCCGGCGTGGCGACCAGCACCAGTGCCAGGCTCACGGTGGTCCCCGCGGTGGTCGTCCTCAGCAGTCTGCGCCGTGATGTGCCCGGCGATCTGCCCGGCGATCTGCCCGGCGATGTGCCCCGCGATGTGCCCCGTGTTCGGTCCATGCCGGGACGCTACTGCGTGACCCCGGTCTTGAGAAGGCGGGTCCACGCCGCTGGCCCGGATGCCATGTCGCCGCGGGTGTGGGCACACTGTCGCCATGAAGTGGTATCGCGCACTCGCCCTGCCCGCCGCTGCCCTGGCCGGAGTGGCCGCACACGACCTGACCCAGAAGAAGCATGCCCTGCTGCGCAACTTCCCCGTCATCGGTCACGGCCGCTACCTGCTGGAGTCGATCGGGCCGGAGCTGCGGCAGTACATCATCACCACCAACGACGAGGAGCGGCCGTTCAGCCGCGACCAGCGGCGCTGGGTGTATGCCTCGGCGAAGCTCGAGAACAACTACTTCGGCTTCGGCACCGACAACGACACCGAGTACCTCGACGGGTACGCGGTGATCAAGCACCGGACGTTCTCCGCCGTGGTGCCGGCCAGCGCGGCCCATGCCGGCGAGGAGGCGTGGGTCCCGTCGGCGAAGGTGCTGGGCGCGGCACGCGGGCGGCCGAAGGCGTTCCGGCCCGACTCGGTGGTGAACATCTCGGGGATGAGTTTCGGCTCGATGTCCGGGCCGGCGATCGAGGCGCTCAACCGCGGCGCCGCGCTCGCGGGGTGCATGCACAACACCGGCGAGGGGAGTGTGTCGTCGTACCACCGCAACGGCGGGGAGCTGGTGCTGCAGATCGGCACGGCATACTTCGGGTGTCGCGACGAGCAGGGGCGCTTCGACCTGGCCCGCTTGCAGGAGCAGGTCGCCAGCGCTCCCGTGCAGGCGATCGAGGTGAAGCTGAGTCAGGGCGCAAAACCGGGCCTCGGCGGGCTGCTGCCGGGGGCGAAGGTGACGCCGGAGATCGCCCGCGTTCGGGGCATCCGCGAGGGAGAGGACTGCGTGAGCCCCTCGCGGCACACGACCTTCCACGGCGTCGACAGCATGCTGGACTGGATCGAGATGCTGGCCGATGCCACGGGGCTTCCGGTGGGCATCAAGTCGGCCGTCGGTGACCTGACCTTCTGGGAGGAGCTGGTGCGCCAGATGGTCGAGACCGACCGAGGGGTCGACTTCGTGACCGTCGACGGCGGCGAGGGCGGGACCGGCGCAGCG
>DASSKO010000196.1:0-3679 GCA_035690425.1 Nocardioidaceae bacterium | reverse complement strand
CATTCCGCGGTGGTCTCCAGCGAGCTGGTTGCGCGGGTGCCGCAGGTCGCCGCGATCGACGGCTGGGACGAGTCCGGCTGGGTCAAGCGGGAGGCGCACCACTTCCTGCGGGGCACCGTGCAGCGGATGCTGACCGACGAGGAGCGCACCTCCGCGATCCGGCGCGCGCTGCGGCAGGCCGCTGCGAACGGGATCGGCGCGGTCCACGAGCTCGGCGCCCCCCACCTGTCCACTCCGGAGGACTTCGCCGCGCTGCGCGCTCTCGGCGGCCTGGGCGACGTCCCTGACGTCTACGGTTACTGGGGCGAGCTGGGCGAGGCCGACCTCGCCCGTGAGCTCGGCTGCCTCGGGGCAGCCGGCGACCTGTGCGTCGACGGTGCCGTCGGCTCGCGTACGGCGTCGATGAGCCGGCCCTACGTCGATTCCGACACCTGCGGGCACCGCTACCTCGACGTGGACGACGTACGTGACCATGTCGTCGCCTGCACGCGGGCGGACCTGCAGGGAGGCTTCCACTGCATCGGTGACGACGCGGTGCAGACCGTGCTGGCGGGCTTCCGGGCGGCGGAGCGGGTGGTCGGCACGGACGCGATCGTGTGGGCCCGGCACCGGCTCGAGCACGTCGAGATGGTCGACGCCGACGGGCTTGCCACGATGGCCGACCTCGGCATCGTCGCGAGTGTGCAGCCGATGTTCGACGCCTGGTGGGGTGGTCCCAACGGGCTGTACTCGGGCCGGCTGGGTGCCCGTGCGAAGTCGATGAACCCGTTCGCCTCGATGGCGCGTGCGGGAGTGGTGCTGGCCTTCGGCTCCGACACACCGGTGACGCCGTTCGACCCGTGGGGAGCCGTCCGCGCCGCGGCGCTGCACCACAACCCCGACGAGCGGCTGAGCGTGCGGGCCGCCTTCAGTGCGCACACGCGGGGCGGTTGGCGGGCGATCCGCCGGGACGACGGTGGGGTGCTGCATCCGGGCAGCGCCGCGACGCTGGCGATCTGGGACGTGCCGAGTGGGCTGACGGTGCAGACCCCGGACGACCGGGTCGCCTCCTGGTCCACCGACCCCCGTGCCGGCGTACCCGTGCTGCCGTCGCTGCGGCCCGGCGAGGACCTGCCCACCTGCCACCGCACCTACTGCGCGGGACGGTTGATCTACGACCACGAGAGAGCCCAATGATGGACCGAGTGATAGACCCAGTGATGGACAAGCCTGCGAGCAAGCTCGACCTCGACCCGGCTGCGGTCCGCACGGCCCGGACGCTCGCCCAGGCGGCCGGCCGGCCGATCGTCGACCTGGCGAGGCAGCACACCACCGTGTCGGTGGAGCGTGCGACCCTGCGGCTGGGCGGGCTCGCCGGCGCCGACACCGACGGGATCCCGTGGGTCAACCGGTTGCTCGACGCTGTGCGCGGTGACGTCGGGCTGGAGCACGGCACCGCACTGCCGGTGTGGGACGCGCTGGTGCGCGGCGAGGCCGACGACCTGGCTGCTCTTGCCGAGCGGGCCTCGAGCGGCTCGGTGCGCTTCCGACTACCGGAAGGCGCTGCCGCCGGCCGCGCCCGCTCGGCCGCCCGGACGTCCGTCGGCGCGGGCATCCGCCGGATGGAGGAGCGCCGTCGCGAGCGCGAGCGCCTGATCGAGCGACTGGGGGACGCGCCTCGCCAGCCCTGGATCTACCTCATCGTCGCGACCGGCGACATCTACGAGGACATCCCACAGGCCCAGGCCGCGGCACGGGAAGGTGCTGACGTCATCGCGGTGATCAGGTCGACCGGTCAGTCGCTGCTCGACTACGTGCCCGAGGGTGCGACGCGGGAGGGCTTCGCCGGCACCTACGCCACCCAGGAGAACTTTCGGCTGATGCGGGCCGCGCTGGACCAGACCAGCGCCGAGCTCGGCAGATACGTGCGCCTCACCAACTACGCCTCCGGGCTCTGCATGCCCGAGATGGCGGCCCTGGCCGGGATCGAGCGGGTCGACATGATGCTCAACGACTCGATGTACGGCATCTTGTTCCGCGACATCAACCCGATCCGCACCTTCGTGGACCAGCGTTTCAGCCGCCAGATCCACGCCCGGGCCGGCATCATCATCAACACCGGTGAGGACAACTATCTGACCACCGCCGATGCCGTGGAGGCCGCGCACACGGTGACGGTGAGCCAACTGCTGAACGAGTACTTCGCCAAGGAGGCCGGCCTCGAGAACTGGCAGCTCGGGCTCGGGCACGCCTTCGAGATCGACCCCGCCGTGCCCGACAGCTTCCGGATGGAGCTCGCCCATGCGCTGCTGGCCCGCCAGCTGTTCCCGGACGCGCCACTGAAGTGGATGCCACCAACCCGGCACATGACCGGCGACGTGTTCAAGGGTTACCTGCTCGACGGGTTCTTCAACCTGGCCGGTGCGCTCACCGGGCAGGGAATCCTGCTGGTCGGCATGATGACCGAGGCCGTGGTGACACCGTGGCTCTCCGACCGTGACCTCGCGCTGCAGAACGTCCGCTACGTGCTGGACGCGGCCGGCCGGCTCGGCGAGGACTTCCATCCCGCACCGGACGGTTTCATCGCGCAGCGCGCCCGGCAGGTGCTCGCCGAGGCGATCGAGCTGCTGGAGAAGATCCACAGCCACGAGGGCCAGGCCGGCCTGCTCGAGGCGATCGGCGACGGCACCTTCGGCTTGATGCGCCGGCCAGCCGACCGGGGCAAGGGCCTGGACGGTGTCGCCCTCAAGGCAGACGGCTACTACAACCCGGCCATCGAGATGCTCGACGCATCGGCCGAGGAGAACAACCAGTGAGCGCGCCAGAGCAGCCCGACACCGGCATCGTCCGTCCCTACGGCGACACCACCGGTGACGGCATGGTGCAACTGTCGTTCACCCTGCCCATCCCGCACGACAAGCGGGCCGAGGGCGCAGCCGCCCAGCTGGCCAGGAAGATGGGTCTCGACCCGGCGCTGGTCGTGCACGCCAAGCCGATCGGCGAGAGCCACACGTTCTTCGTCGTCTACGGGCAGGTGAGCCACCTGGTCGACGTGTCGAAGGTCGAGGTCTTCGAGCGCGACTACCCGCTGCTGACCCCGAAGGAGGTCAATCTCGCGATCCGCGAGGGGCTGCGGCGCCGCCTCGTCGTCGTCGGCGGCTGCATCGGCACCGACGCCCACACCGTCGGCATCGACGCGATCCTCAACATCAAGGGGTTCGCGGGGGAGAAGGGCCTCGAGTACTACCGGGAGGTCAAGGTCGTGAATCTCGGCGCCCAGGTCTCCGTCCCGGAGCTGGTCGAGCGCGCCCGCGCGGAGCGCGCCGACGCGGTCCTGGTGAGCCAGGTCGTGACCCAGCGCGACGCGCACATCCTCAACACCAAGGAGATGTCGGCGGCCTTCCGCGAAGCCTACCCGGCAGGTCGGCGTCCGCTGCTCGTGATCGGTGGGCCGCGCTTCGACGAGGCGATGTCGGCCGACCTCGGCGTGGACCGGGTCTTCACCCGGGGCACCACGCCGGGCGAGGTGGCCAGCTATATCGTCGCGCGGCTGCTGCCCGACCATGTCGCCGCGGTCGCCACGAGCCAGACGGAGGTGCAGAGCGCATG
The DNA here is from genome assembly GCA_035690425.1 of Nocardioidaceae bacterium. Lineage (GTDB taxonomy): Bacteria > Actinomycetota > Actinomycetes > Propionibacteriales > Nocardioidaceae > DASSKO01. The sequence continues at coordinate 91 of DASSKO010000196.1, read as the reverse complement.
AGCGACAGCACGGTCGTCCACGGTCCCGCGCGAGCCCGCGCGGTCGTCCACGGTCCTGCGCGAGCCCGCGCGGTCGCCTTTCACGGTTCCG
>DASSKO010000195.1:0-17538 GCA_035690425.1 Nocardioidaceae bacterium | reverse complement strand
CGGCTGCTGCGCCCCGGCCAGCGCGTCCGCGTCAGCATCGGCGCAGCCGGTGCCGTCGACCGGCTGCAGATCGTGACGCTGTCGGGCTGACCCAGTCCGACAGCTCAGCTCTTCTTCGCGGCGCTCTTCTTGGCCGTGGTCTTCTGCGCAGCGCCGGTCTTCTTTGCCGAGCCGGTCTTCTTCGCAGCACCGGTCCTGCTCGCCTGCGTCTGCTTGGCCGGGGTCTTCTTCGCCGTGGACCTCTGCGTGGACGTCTGCTTGGCCGGCGCCTTCTGCGTCGATGCCTTCTTCGTCGACGCCTTCTTCGCCGGCGTCTGCTTGGCCGGCGCCTTCTGGGCCGTTGACGAGGCCGACTTCGTGGCCTGCTTGGCCGGCGCCTTCTTCGTCGTCGACGAGGTCCCGCCCGCCTTCTTCGCCGTGGACCGCTTGGCCGCCGTGCCCGCGGACGCCTTCTTCGCCGGCGCCTTCTGCGCGCTCGCCGATGCCGTCGTGGCCGACTTCGTAGCCTTCTTCGCCGCAGAGCCGCCGCGGGTGGCGGCGCCGTCGGGCTTCGGCAGCTTGCGTGCTCCGGACACCACCTCTTTGAGCTGCGACCCGGGGCGGAATCTCGGCACGGCCGTCTTCTTCGCCCGCACCCGCTCGCCGGTGGCCGGGTTGCGCACCGTGCGGGCGGGCCGGATGACCTTCTCGAACGCGCCGAAGCCGGTGATGGCGACCTTCTCGCCACGTGCGACCTCACGCATCACCGTGTCGACCACCGACTCGAGGGCGTGTTGGGCTGCGCGCTTGTTGCCGTCGAAGTGGGACGAGAGCGCCTCGATCAGCTGACTTTTGTTCACTGGCTTCCCTTTCGTGAACGAACGGCCGAGCTGATGCCCGACTTTCCTTGCACATTAGGCAATCCCAGCGAACAGGACAATGACCCCGTCACCGAAAGCACGCGTGTCGCCTTCACCTTTTGGCGCCAGGACCGAGATTCCCGCGTCTGTCGGGGCGATTCTCACCAGGTCTGCGCCGGTGGTTCCCACACGTTGACGGCGCCGATTTTCCCACACCGGCTACGAAAACCTCGGCCCCTTCGCTTGCAGAGACCGAGCGCTCAGACCGTCACGGGCTTCCAGGACGGCCGCTTCGACTCGAACGTCTCGATTGCGTCCGCATGCGACAGCGTGATCCCGATGTCGTCGAGGCCTTGGAGCAGGCGCCAACGGGTGTAGTCGTCGGTCTCGAACGCCGCCGACACCTCCCCGGCATGCAGTCGGCGCTGCTCGAGGTCGACCACGACCTCGGTCTGCGGGTCGGCCTCCACGACCCGCCACAGCGCCTCGACCACGTCGGGCTCGACCCGTGCTGCCAGCAGACCGGCCTTGCCGGCGTTGCTGCGGAAGATGTCGGCGAACCGCGAGGAGATCACGACCCGGAAGCCGTAGTCCATCAGCGCCCAGACGGCGTGTTCGCGCGACGAGCCGGTGCCGAAGTCCGGCCCGGCGACCAGCACGCTCGCTCCGTCGTGCTCGGGCTGGTTCAGCACGAACTGCGGATCCTTGCGCCACGCGGCGAAAAGCCCGTCCTCGAAGCCTGACCGGGTGACGCGCTTGAGATACTCGGCGGGAATGATCTGGTCGGTGTCGACATTGCTGCGCCGCAGCGGCAACGCGCGACCGCCGTGCACGGTGAACTTGTCCATGGTGGTCATCGCTTCCTCAGCTCCTCGGCGCCGGCAGGTCGGCGGGCGACGTCAGACGCCCGGTGATGGCGGTGGCGGCCGCGACCAGTGGCGAGACCAGGTGGGTCCGTCCGCCCTTGCCCTGCCGGCCTTCGAAGTTGCGGTTGGAGGTCGAGGCACTGCGTTCCCCCGGTGTCAGCTGGTCGGGGTTCATCCCCAGACACATCGAGCAGCCGGCGCCACGCCACTCGGCACCGGCGTCCTTGAACACCACGTCGAGGCCCTCGTCCTCGGCCTGCAGCCGGACTCTGACCGAGCCGGGCACGACGAGCATGCGGGTCGACTCCGCGACCGTGCGCCCCTGCACGATCTCCGCGGCCGCCCGCAGGTCCTCGATACGGCCGTTGGTGCAGGAACCCACGAACACCGTGTCGATGGGGATGTCCTGGATCGGCGTACCCGGCTGCAGCCCCATGTAGTCCAGCGCCTTCTCGGCGGCGACCCTGTCCCCGCTGTCGGCGAAGTCGGACGGTGACGGCACCTTCCCGCCCAGCGGTGCGCCCTGCCCGGGGTTGGTCCCCCAGGTGACGAACGGCGTCATCGCAGCGGCGTCGAGCACGACCTCCCGGTCGAAGACCGCGTCGTCGTCGGTGGCCAGCTCTCGCCACTGCGCGACCGCGTCCTCCCAATCCGAGCCCTGTGGCGCGTGCGGCCGGCCCCGCAGGTAGTCGAACGTCGTCTGGTCGGGCCCGATCAGGCCGGCCTTCGCGCCCCACTCGATCGACATGTTGCAGATCGTCATCCGGGCTTCCATCGACAGAGCCTCGATGGCCGCGCCGCGGTACTCCACCACGTAGCCCTGGCCGCCGCCGGTGCCGACCGTCGTGATCAGACTGAGCACGAGGTCCTTGGCCGTGACACCCTCGGGCAGCTCGCCGTTGACCGTGACCGCCATCGTCTTGGGGCGCGCCTGCGGCAGCGTCTGCGTCGCCAGCACGTGCTCTACCTCGCTCGTGCCGATGCCGAAGGCAAGCGCACCGAAGGCCCCGTGGGTGGAGGTGTGCGAGTCACCGCACACCACCGTGGTGCCGGGCTGGGTGAGACCGAGCTGCGGACCGACGACGTGCACGATGCCCTGCTCGACGTCACCGAGGGAGTAGACCCGCACACCGAACTCGTCACAGTTGCGGCGCAGCGTCTCGACCTGGGTCCGGGACACCGGGTCGGCGATCGGCTTGTCCACGTCGAGGGTCGGAACGTTGTGGTCCTCGGTGGCGAGCGTGAGATCGGGGCGACGTACCTGGCGGCCGGCGAGGCGCAGCCCGTCGAACGCCTGCGGGCTGGTCACCTCGTGCACCAGGTGGAGGTCGATGTAGAGCAGATCCGGCTCACCGTCGGCACGTCGGACCACGTGCTGGTCCCAGACCTTCTCGGCCAGTGTGCGGCCCATGACAACCTCCCGTTGCGGATCGGTGTGCAGCCGGCAGCTCTGCGGCTGACGTCTCTGCACCTGACGTTCTTGCACCGGATGGTGCTGCGCGTCGACTTGCATCTCGTCATACGAGACGGCAATATCAAGTCATGGACAACTCTAGCGGAGTCGGCGTTCTCGACAAGGCCGCGGTCGTGCTGGCGGCCCTCGAATCCGGTCCGGCGACCCTCGCCGGGCTCGTGCAGGCCACGGGCTTGGCACGCCCGACCGCCCATCGACTGGCCGTAGCGCTCGAGCACCATCGGCTGGTCGCCCGGGACCTGCAGGGCAGGTTCATGCTCGGTCCCCGCCTGAACGAGCTCTCCGCGGCGGCCGGCGAGGACCGGCTGCTGGCGACGGCCGGCCCGGTCCTGGCCAGGCTGCGCGACATCACCGGCGAGTCGGCCCAGCTCTTCCGGCGTCAGGGCGACTTCCGGATCTGCGTCGCCGCGGCGGAGCGGCCGTCCGGACTGCGAGACACCATCCCGGTCGGCAGCCAGCTCACCATGCAGGCCGGCTCTGCGGCGCAGGTGCTGCTGTCCTGGGAGGATCCCGAACGACTGCACCGTGGCCTGCAGGAGGCGGCCTTCTCGGCCGCCGCGCTGTCCGGCATCCGCCGGCGCGGCTGGGCGCAGAGCGTCGGCGAGCGCGAGCCGGGCGTGGCGTCGGTATCGGCTCCAGTGCGCTCGCCGTCCGGCAAGGTCATCGCCGCGGTATCGGTCTCGGGCCCGATCGAGCGCCTATCCCGACAGCCCGGGCGCATGCACGCGCCGGCGGTGATGGCCGCGGCCGAGCGGCTCAGCGAGTCGCTGCGGCGCTCGGCCGAGTGATCCTCGGCTGACCGACCCCGACACCTCGATCATCACGCGCTGGGCGCAGCACTGGCGCCCCGCACACCGGGCGACGGTGTCGATCCGGACGCCCGGCAACGGGCCGACCAGCTGCCGACCAGCTGATCGGCATGATCGAGCCGGGCTGGCGTCCATCCGCAGGCTGGCGCAGGAGGATGCTCGCAGCGCCGCTGGGGCGCCTGAACCGTCAGCAGAGCGCACCCTTCTCCAGGCCGAGCAACGTCTGCTTACGGTCGACGCCTCCGGCGTACCCGGTCAGCGTGCCGTTGGACCCGATCACCCGGTGGCACGGCACGACGATCGGGAGCGGGTTGCGACCGTTGGCCAGGCCGACGGCGCGGGAGGCGCCGGCAACCAGCCCGAGGGCACGCGCGATCTCGCCGTAGGTCACCGTGCTGCCGTAGGGAATCCGGCGCAACTGCTGCCAGACCCGCTGCTGGAAGTCGGTGCCCCGGGCAGCGAGGACCAGATCGAAGGACTCGCGCTCTCCCGCGAAGTAGGCCAGCAGCTGCGCGCGGGCGTCGACGAGGAGCGGATGCCCGTCGTCGCGGGCACCGTCGGGCTGCTCCCACGGCTCGAAGCGGATGGCGGTCAGGTGCGTGCCGTCGGTCTGCAGCAGCAGCTCGCCGACGGGGCTCGGCATCACGGTCCATGCGGTCATCGGTCGCCTCACTCATCCGGTCTCGGTCAGGGGTGTCTCGGTCAGGGGTGTCTCGGTCAGGGTGTTCCAGAGGTGCATCACGGCGTAGGAGCGCCACGGGCGCCAGTCCTCGGCGACCTCGGCCGCACGCCGATGGTCACGACCGGCCCGCCGCAGCGCGTGCCGCACGCCGACGTCGGTGGGCAGGAAGACGTCCGGGTCGCCGAGTGCCCGCATCGCGATGTAATCAGCCGTCCACGGGCCGATGCCCGGGACGGCGAGCAACGAGGCGCGCACCTGCGCACGGTCGGCGCTGCGGTCGAGCACCACGTCGCCCGCGTCGATGGCCGCGCACAGCCCGGTGAGCGCCCGGCCGCGTGCCCGCGGCATCGGCAGCGTCTCCGGATCCAGCGCCGCGATCGCCGCTGCGGTCGGGAACAGATGCGTCAGCTCCGAGCCGGCACCGTCCGCCCGGTCGCCGCTGCGCTGCACCAGCCGGGCCGCCAGCGTGCGCGCTCGCGCGACGGAGATCTGCTGGCCGAGCACGGCGCGTACGGCGACCTCGGTGCCGTCGACGTGACCGGGGACCCGCAGGCCCGGGGTGCGGCCGACGATCGGCGCGAGCATCTCGTCGCTGCTCAGGCCGGCCACGACCGCCTCGGGGTCGGCGTCGAGGTCGAGCAGCCGGCGGCAGCGCTCGACCGCCGCCATGACGTCGCGCGGGTCGCACCCCCGGAGCCCACACAGCACCCCGCCGTCGGACAGCGTGAGCGCGACGGAAGCCGGCCCGTGCGGCAGCCGCAGGGTACGGCGGTAGCAGCCGGGCTCGACCGACTCGACACCGCACACGGCGCGGGCGGCCAGGAACCGCAGCAGAGCGCCGGCGTCGAACGGTTGGCGGACCGCCAGCCGGATGGTCAGGTCAGCGGCCGGCGGGCCGTCGGTGGGTGCGCCGCCATCCGCCCCGATGTCTCCGGACCGCGGCCGTGCGGCTGCCCGCAGGGCGCTCGGCGTGCATGCGTAGACCTCGCCGACCGTCTGGTTGAACTGGCGGACGCTGGCAAAGCCGGCCGCGAAGGCAACCTCGGCCATGGACATGCTCGTGGTGTCGATCAGGACGCGCGCCGTCTGCGCCCGCCGCGCTCGTGCCAGGGCCAACGGACCCGCACCCATCTGCTCCAGCAGCACTCGGGACAGGTGTCGGGAGGTGTAGCCGAGGCGGATGGCAAGGCCTTGGACGCCTTCACGCTCGACCACGCCGTCGTTGATCAGTCGCATCGCACGCCCGGCCACGTCCGCGCGCACGTCCCACTCCGCGGAACCCGGCGTCGCGTCGGGCAGGCAGCGGCGGCAGGCTCGGTAGCCGGCGAGCTGGGCAGCTGCGGCAGATCGGTAGAACTCGACGTTGCGGCGACGCGGCGTGACCGCCGGGCACGAGGGACGGCAGTAGATCCGCGTCGTGCGCACCGCGGTGTAGAAGGCCCCGTCGAAGCGGCGGTCCCGGCTGGCCACGGCGCGGTAACAACGCTCGTCGTCGATGATCGCTGCCGTGCTCACGCCACCCATCCTGCACCGTCGCCCCGACCACAGTCTCGCGGGAATCGGACATCGACGTCCCGGACTGCGGCAGCACGGACGACGCAGGCCCCCTCCGACTGCTCGGAGGGGGCCTGCGCACCCGGTAGCCCCGACGGGATTCGAACCCGCGCTACCGCCTTGAGAGGGCGGCGTGCTAGGCCACTACACAACGGGGCCGGGAGAGATGGACACTACCGGATGCGAACCGGTTGCGGCCAACCGCTGGGGTACTAGGACTCGAACCTAGACTAACTGGACCAGAACCAGTCGGGCTGCCAATTACCCCATACCCCATGGAGCTCGGCCCCGCTCCCGCAGGGCCGCAGGAGAGATTACCCGAGGGCGGTGCTCGGCGCCAAAACTCCCCACCACGTCGGCGTCCGCGAGCGCGGGTCAGACCTGCGCAGCCGCGGGTGGGCCCTCGCTGTGGGTGCGCAGCTTCTTGCGGCGTACCCACCACACGACCAGCAGCGCGAACACCAGCAGCTGGCCGATGTCGAGGAGCAGCATCGACCAGGTTGCCTCCGAGACGTTCAGCGTCTCCGAGACCGCACCGGTGAGGGTGGCGATCGCGAGCACGACGACGTTGTTGACGATGTGCAGCGCGATACCGGCCTCGAGACCGCCGGTGTAGATCACCAGGGCGCCGGCGACCAGGCCGAACAGGAATCGGTCGGTGAACAGCGGCAGGTCCTGCCCCCCGTGCGCGAGTGCGAACAGCAGCGACGTGAGCAACAGCGTGAACAGCCGGTTTCGCACCAGCGCGCCGAAGGCCTGCAGCAGGTACCCACGGAAGGCGTACTCCTCCGCGGCACTCTGCAACGGGGAGGTGAGCAGGATCACGACGAGGTAGGCCACCGTCGTGCCCGTGGACAACTGGTCGCTCTCCTCCGTCGGCATCGCCTGCGGCGCCACGAACCCGAGCGCGAGCGAGAACACCACGCTGGCGAGGAGGGCCAGGCCGATGAGCTGGGCGAGGAGCCCCCAGCGCAGACCCGGCCGCACCGAGCTCAGCCAGCGGGGGCGCATTCCGTGCAGCACCCGGATCGCGAGAAACGTCGTCGGGATCAGCATCGCCAGGCTCAGATTGACCGTCAGCAGCACGGCCGGTGTGATGGTGAGCTCGGCGAGGTCGCTCATGTAGCCGGACGCCTGGTCCGGCGCGAAGAACGCCAGACCGACCCCGACGAGCGCGGTCACGACCAACGGGCCGACCACGATTCCGAGGCCGACGGTCAGCGCAATCCCGACGATGGGCCGCCAGGCCGCGTAGGTCCACGTGCGCAGGGTGCGGTGGTAAAGCTCCGGCTGCGCGTGCGGGTACGGCGGGAGCACCCGGCCCGAGGGGGACAGCGGTGCACCCGGTCCACTCACCTGCCCTCCTCCTACGCGCCGACGCGCATGGACTCGGCGCGCCGCAACCGGGCCAGCGAGCGATCGCGGCCGAGCAGCTCCAGCGACTCGAACAGCGGTGGCGAGATCCGGCGCCCCGAGATGGCCACCCGCACCGGGGCGAAGGCGCGCCGGGGCTTGAGTCCCAGCGTCTCGACGAGCGCCGCCCGCAGCACCTGCTCGATCGCCGCGGTGGTCCAGTCCGCCACCCCGGCGAGCGCCTCGTGGGATGCCTTCACCACCGCCAGCCCGTCGCTGGTCAACGCCTTCGCCGCGTCGTCGGGGTCGAGGGTGAACGCGTCCTCGGGCACGAACAGGAAGCCCAGCATCTGCACCGCCTCACCGAGCGTGGTGATCCGCTCGTGCACCAGCGGAGCCGCATCGCGCAACAGCCGCAGCTGGTCCCTGGAGGGCTCGGCGTCGACGAGCCCGGCGCGGTGCAGCACCGGGACGAGGCGGGCGGCGAGGTCGTCGACATCCAGCGCGCGAAGGTGCGAGGCGTTGATCGCCTCGCACTTCTTCGGGTCGAAGCGGGCCGGGTTGGGGTTGACCCTGCGGACGTCGAACGCGTCGACCATCTCCCCCATCGTGAACACGTCCCGGTCCTCCGCGATGCTCCAGCCGAGCAGCGCGAGATAGTTCAGCAGCCCCTCGGGAAGGAACCCGCGCTCGACGTACTCGTCGAGACCGGAACCGGCGTCACGCTTGGAGAGTCGCCGACTGCCCTCCCCCAGCACGATCGGGAGGTGGCCGAACCGCGGCGGACCCGAGCCGATGCCGATCGAGGCCAGGGCGTGGTAGAGCGCGATCTGCCGCGGTGTCGAGGACAGCAGGTCCTCGCCGCGCAGCACGTGGGTGATGCCCATCAGCGCGTCGTCGACCGGGTTGACCAGGGTGTAGAGCGGATGGCCGTTGCCGCGCACGAGCACGAAGTCGGGCACGTGCTCGGCCTGGAAGCTGATCTCGCCCCGCACCAGGTCGTCGAACGTGATGGTGTCCTCGGGCATCCGCAACCGCAGCACCGGCTCCCGGTCCTCGGCCCGGAACGCGGCGATCTGCTCCTGCGTCAGCGCCCGGCAGTGGCCGTCGTACCCGGGAGTGCGGCCCTCGGCACGAGCCAGCTCACGTCGCTCGTCGAGCTCCTCCTGGGAGCAGTAGCAGTAGTAGGCCGCGCCGGCCTCGTGCAGGCGGTGGGCGATGCCGGCGTAGATGTCGAACCGCTCGGACTGCCGGTAGGGTCCGTGTGGGCCGCCGACCTCGGGACCCTCGTCCCAGTCGATGCCGAGCCAGCGCAGGGACCGCAGCAGATAGTCGACCGACTCCTCGCTGTTGCGGGCGGCGTCGGTGTCCTCGATGCGCAGCACCAGCGCGCCACCGTAGTGGCGGGCGAAAGCCCAGTTGAACAGCGCGCTGCGGACATTGCCGACGTGCAGGTTCCCGGTCGGCGAGGGCGGGAAGCGCACCCGCACCTGGGACGGGTCGAGCTCGCCCAGCACGGGGTCACCGATGGGATCAGTCACGAGAAACCACCTTGTTGTCGAGGGTGCCGATTCCTTCGACCGTCACCGTCACCTCGTCGCCGGGCTGCATCGGACCGACGCCTGCGGGAGTGCCGGTCAGCACCACGTCACCGGGCAGCAACGTCATCACGGAGGTGATGTACGCGATCAGCGTCGGCACGTCGAAGACCAGCTGGCTGGTGCGGCCGGACTGCTTGACCTCGTCGTTGAGCTCGGTGGTCACGGCGAGGTCGCGCACGTCGAGGTCGGTCACGATCCACGGCCCCAGTGGGCAGAAGGAGTCGAAGCCCTTGGCACGCGTGAACTGCCCGTCCTTGCGCTGCAGGTCGCGGGCTGTCACGTCGTTGCCGATCGTGTAGCCGTAGATCACCTCCTGCGCCTTGTCCGCCGGCACGTCGCGACAGATCCGCCCGATGACCACGGCGAGCTCACCCTCGAACTGCACGTCGCTGCTCTGGCGGGGGTAGGCGATCGGGTCGCCGGGGCCGATCACCGAGGTGTTGGGCTTGAGGAACAGCAGCGGCTCCGCGGGCACGTCGTTGCCGAGCTCGGCCGCGTGGTCGGCGTAGTTGCGGCCGACCGCGACGACCTTGCTGCGCGGGATCACCGGGGCCAGCAGCCGCACGTTGTCGAGCGCGGCGCGTCGGCCGGTGAGCTCGAGTCCCTGATAGAGCGGGTCTCCGACGATCTCGGCGACGAAGGGCTCGTCTCCGGTCGTCTCGACGACGCCGAACCCAGGCTCGTCGCCCGTGGTGAACCTCGCGATGCGCATGGTCCATGAGCCTACGGCGGCGTCGCCCGATCTGCCCAACTACCCTCGACGCTGTGGACGACGTGCTCTGCGAGGCCGACTGGCGACGGCTGGAGGCAGCTCACCAGGCCCGCGTCGACCGCTGGCTCGCACCACACCTGCAGCGGCGTCGCGCCGGCGAGAAGCATCCCGTCGAGGACTTCCTCTTCTCCTACTACAGCCATCGCCCCGCGGCGCTGCGCCGCTGGCACCCCGGCCCGGACCGGGTGCTGGCCGGCCGGTCACCGCTCGCCGGTGCCCGCGGGTACGTCGAGGTCGCGGACGGGCTGACGCTCGACCCGGGCTTCGTCGCCGACCGGGTACGGATGCTTCGGCGTACCCGCAACCTGCTCGTGGCGACCCGGGACCGAGCACCTTCGTTCGGCTGCCTGGGCCTGCACGAGTGGGCGATGGTCTACCGCCAGCCGTCCGCGGAGGTGCGCCATGCCGACTGGCCGCTGCGGCTGGGGCAGGCCGGCACCGACACCGTGGTCGAGTCACACCGAGTCCGCTGCACACACTTCGACGCGTTCCGGTTCTTCAGCACCGATGCGCGACCGCTCAACACGCTGCAGCCGGCTCACGACGACCGGGTCGACTTCGAGCAGCCGGGATGCCTGCACGCGACCATGGACCTGTACAAGCATGCGTTCCGGCTGTCGCCGATGGTGCCGTCGGAGCTCGTCGCCGACTGCTTCGAGCTCGCTCGTGACGTGCGGGCGCTGGACATGCGCGCGTCGCCGTACGACCTGCGAGACCTGGGGTACGAGCCGGTGCGGATCGAGACGGCTGCGGGCAAGGCCGAGTACGCCGCGGCTCAGCGCGGGTTCACCGAGCGCGCGGCACCGTTGCGTCGGCGCCTCATCGACTTCTGCGAGCGTCTCCTGCGGAGCTGAGCCGGCCTCCCACCGAGATTACCCGGCGACGCCACCTCCCACCGAGATCGCACTTATCCCTCACGGACGCAGGCCACTGCAGCGCCAGGTCGCCCCCGCACGGGACGCGCAAACTTGTCCGCTCACGGGAAGGCTGGTGTTACGCGGCGGTGCGACGCAGCCCGTAGGTCACCGCGTCGCGCAGGGCTTCCCAGGACGCCTCGACGATGTTGTGCCCGACACCCACGGTGATCCACGAGCTCTGACCGTTGCTGGTCTCGATCAGCACCCGGATCACCGCGTCGGTGCCGTGGCCCTGGTCGAGGATGCGCACCTTGTAGTCGGTCAGCTCGAACTTGGCGACCTCCGGGTACACCTGGCCGATCGCGGACCGCAGCGCATGGTCGAGCGCGTTGACCGGGCCGTTGCCCTCGCCCGTGACCACGATGCGCTCACCCGAGGCACGCAGCTTCACCGTGGCCTCCGACAACGCCTCCGCGGCCGGGGCGCTCTCGGTGATCACCCGCCACGATTCGACCGCGAAGTACGACGGACGCGCGCCCTCGACCTCCTCGATCAGCAGCAGCTCGAAGGACGCGTCGGCGGCCTCGAAGGTGTAGCCAGCGGACTCCATCTCCTTCACCCGGTCGGTGACGCGTTGCAGCCGTTCCACGTCGCCGGTGAGGTCGAAGCCGAGCTGCCGGCCCTTGAGCTCGATGCTGGCCCGCCCCGCCATCTCCGAGACGAGCAGGCGCATGTCGTTGCCCACGTTGCGCGGCTCGGTGTGCTGGTACAGGTCGGGATCCACCTTGATCGCGCTGGCATGCAGACCCGCCTTGTGCGCAAAGGCCGACGGGCCGACGTAGGGCTGCCGCGACGCCGGCGGCACGTTGGTCACCTCGGCCACCGCGTGTGCGATCCGGGTGGCCTCGCGCAGACTGCCGCCCGGCAGCACCGGACGCTGCTGCTTGAGCTCGAGGTTGGCCACGACCGTCATCAGGTCGGCGTTGCCGGTGCGCTCGCCGTACCCGTTGACGGTGCCCTGCACATGGCTCGCACCCGCAGCGACGGCGGCCAGCGTGTTGGCGACCGCACAGCCGGTGTCGTTGTGGCAGTGGATGCCCACCCGTACGGCGGTTGCGGCGCGTACGTCGTCGACGATGTCGCCGACCTCTGGTGGCAGCATCCCGCCGTTGGTGTCGCACAGTGCGACCAGGTCGGCGCCCGCCTCGGCCGCCGTTCGCAGCACCTCCAGCGCGTAGGGCCGGTTGGTGCGGTAGCCGTCGAAGAAGTGCTCGGCATCGAGGAAGACGCGCTGCCCCTCTGCGCGCAGGTGCGTCACCGTGTCGCGCACCATCGCGAGGTTCTCCTCCAACGTGGTGCGCAGGGCGGCCTCGACGTGGCGGTCGTGACTCTTGGCGACCAGCGTGACGACCTCCGCCCGGGACTCGCGCAAGGCGGCCACCAACGGGTCGTCGGCCGCCTTCGACCCGGGCCGGCGCGTCGAGCCGAACGCCGCCAGGGTCGCCCTGCGCAACGTCAGCTCGGTGCGGGCGCGCCGGAAGAACTCGGTGTCCTTGGGGTTGGCGCCCGGCCAGCCACCCTCGATGAATCCCACCCCGAGCGCGTCGAGGTGGCCGGCGATCGCGAGCTTGTCATCGACCGAGAGGTTCAGGCCCTCCTGCTGAGCGCCGTCACGCAGCGTCGTGTCGTAGACGTGGAACGCGTCCGTCGGTGCGGTCGTGGGTGCGGGCTCGGTCACGGGTGGTCCTTCGTTGGCGAATCGGCCGGTAAACGAAAAAGACCCCTCGAGTCAACGAGAGGTCAGCGCGTCGGGCAACAGGGCCGGACGCGCTAGCAGATAATGACCTGCATAGACATGGTCCGATGATCGCACAGTCGTCCGTCCTGAGACCCGGAGTCTTGCGATCCGGACGGTTGCTGGGACCGAGTAGCCTCAGCAACCGTGTCGGACACGATCGTCATCCCCGTTCCCGAGCGGCTGCTCGCCGTGTACGCCGTTGCGACGGCCGAGCCGGTCGACAGCTCCGCGCTGCGCAGCTCGGGCGGCGTCGCCGTGGACGTCGTACCCGTCGATGCGGCACCACTGCCGGCGGCCGCGCTGCTGCGTGCGATGGGCGCGAGCACCGAGGCACTGGCCAAGCTGGGTTCGGCGACGGAGGCCGCGCTGGTGCGCAGCATCGGCGGGCCGGGGATGCCGCCCGGCAGCGAGATGGCCGCCTACGCCACGGCCCAGGCCCTGGCCGAGGTGTACGACGGTGTGCTCGTCGACACCGTCATCCCCCGGGTCGTCGACAGCCCGCGTGGGGTCGGTGACGACTTCCGGTTGGCCGACTGGGTCGTCCTGCCGCACTCCGCCACTGACGACGGGCTGTGGTTCACCACGAAGGGCCTCGTGCGGTTCGGGATGCCGGAGCTACAGAGCCACTGCGTGCCTGAGTCGGCGTCGAATGCCTGGGGCGCCGTGCTCACCGGGGTGGCGCAGGTGCTGACCGAGCACTTGGGCGCGGCCTTGCGGGAGGACCCGACCCGCGCGTTCGTGGAGCTGCCTGCCCAGCTCGACCTCCGCCTGCGCGATATCGCAGCCGGGTACTCCGACCGGTCGCGGTCTGCCGACGACCCCGGGCTCGACGTCAGCGCTTCGATGTGCGTGGTCTGGGACCCCGCGCCGCAGGAGGGCGCCGAGTCGTTCCTGACCGTCCAGCCGCCGCGCCACACGGCGGAGCCCGCGACCGAGTGGACCACTGGCGTCGTGCGCACGCTGTTCGGCGCTGCCGGCGGCTGAAGGCGGCCGCGGACGGGACAGCCGACGCCGCTCACCGGACGCCGGGCGGGACGATGCCGGGCGGGACGATGCCGGGCAGCACGTCGAACGGCGGCCCGGGAGCCGGCGTCCAGATGACGCCAGTCTGAGTGCGGACGACGAGCAGGACGACCGCGGCCAGCCACACGCTGAGCACCCAGGCGACGCCGACCTGCGACGGCGCCGCGGCTGTCCAGACCACCCGCCGGATCCGGTGCCGCAGCCGGCCCGAACCTGGACCGGCCCATGTCGCCAGTGCGAACACCATGCCGCCGAACAGCACACAGCGCCAGGCAGGCTGGCCGAGGAAGGTCGCGAGCGCGGCGGTCCCCGCGCCGCCGATCGCCGCGGCCACGGCCAGCGCAACACTGCCCCACGCGGCCACGAAGAGATGCCACGGCCAGGCGAGGGTGCCGACGAAGCCGTCGCTGCGCCGTGGCCCGCGCAGCGCCCGGCGCCGGTGCAGCGCGTCGGAGCTGACCGAGGCCGTGCGCACCAGCCACACGACGACGAGCACCAGCATCGGGGTCACATACGGTGCCAGACCCACCCCTGCCGCGACCACCAGCCCCGCCCCCACGACGAGCATCGCCCGTAGCACACCGGAGGAGGCGGCCGGGGGCACAGCGACGGGCTCGTACTGTTGCGCCGGCGGCTGTGCGGGCGGCGACTGGGGCTGTGGCGGCTGCGTGGGTGGACGTTGGAGTAGGGGCGCACCCTGGTTGGTGACGGGCACCGTGAACGGCCGGGTTATCACGGCCGGAGGCATCGTGGGCGCCGGTGGCATCGTGCGCGGGTCGGCCGGGCGCTCGCGCAGCGGGTGCATCGGCGCGGTCATCGGGCCGCTGTCGGTCAGTGCCGGGCGCGGCTGGCCCGTGGGCGCCGCCTGCAGCCGAGCGAGCCGGGCGAGCAGCTCGGGGCCGCTGGGGCGGGCCGCAGGCTCCGCCGAGAGGCTCCGCGCGATCAACGGCCGCAGGTCCGCGGGCAGCGCCGAGACGTCGTGCTCACCCAAGCGCGCGCGATCCATGACCGCCATCGGTGGGCCTCCGCCGTACGGCGACGTGCCACTCGCGGCGAAGACCACCGTTGCCGCCCAGGCATGGACGTCCGAGGCCGTCGTGGGGTCATCGCCGTACAGCACCTCGGGAGCCAGATAGCCCGGCGTGCCCATCAGCCACCCGGTGACCGTCAGGCGTGAGTCGTCGGCGAGCTTGGCCAGGCCGAAGTCGATGAGCACGGGCGCCCGACCCTCGAGCAGCACGTTGGACGGCTTGATATCACGGTGCAGGACACCGGCCTCGTGCACCACCACCATCGCCTCGGCGAGGCCGAGGGCGAGGAACCGTACGTCGAGGTCGGCCAGCGGACCTTCAGCGCGCACGTGGTCGTGCAGCGACGGTCCGGGCACGTAGCGGGTGACGACGAACGGCCGCTCGCCCCACGGGTCGGCGTCGTAGACCTCGGCGATCCGCGGGCTGCGCACCCGACGCAGCGTCGTGACCTCACGGGCCAGCCGGGAACGGCCCTCCTCGTCGCCGACCACATGGCTGCGGAGCACCTTGAGCGCGACCCGCCTGCCATCGGGGCCGCGGGCCAGGTGCACCACGCCCATCCCGCCCTCGCCAAGCTTGGCGAGCAGCTCGTAGCGGCCGATGCCGGGTGGCTCGGCGGGGTCCGAGGGCATCATCGTCACCCCACAACGGTAGCCGGGCCGGCAGGTCAGCAGATCTGGTGCATCCAGCCGCGGCTGTCCTCGGCGCGGCCGTACTGCACGTCGAGCAGTGCCGAACGAATTCTCGAGCTGACCTCGCCCGACTCGGTGGAGCCGGTCACCTCGCCACCCGCCCAGCGCAGCGTGCCGACCGGGGTGACAACCGCTGCGGTGCCGCAGGCGAATACCTCGGTGATCTCCCCGCTCGCGACGCCGTCGCGCCACTCGGCGATGTCGACCCTGCGCTCGTCCACCTTGTGACCGAGGGTGTCGGCGATCTCCAGCACCGACGAACGCGTCACGCCTTCCAAGATCGTGCCGCTCAGCGCCGGGGTGACCAGATGGCCGTCGGCGTGCACGAAGAACAGGTTCATGCCGCCGAGCTCTTCCACCCAGCGATGCTCGGTCGCGTCGAGGAACGCGACCTGGTCACAGCCCTGCGCAATCGCCTCCTGCTGCGCCAGCAGGCTGGCGGCGTAGTTGCCGCCGCACTTGGCCTCGCCGGTGCCGCCCTGCGCGGCCCGGGAGAACTCCTCACTCAGCCAGATCGAGACCGGCCTGACACCGCCGGGAAAGTAGGAGCCGGCCGGGGAGGCGATCACGCAGAAGGTCACGTGCTGCGCCGGACGCACACCGAGGAAGACCTCGGAGGCGAACATGAACGGCCGCAGGTAGAGGCTGGTCTCCGCACCACTTGGCACCCAGTCGCGGTCGGTGGAGACCAGGGCGTCGACCGCGGCCACGAAGTCAGCCTCGGGCAGCTCTGGGAGGGCCATCCGCGCGGCCGACCGACGGAAGCGCGCGGCGTTGGCACCGGGGCGAAAGCTCCAGATCGAGCCGTCGTCGTGGCGGTAGGCCTTCGTGCCCTCGAAGATCTCCTGTGCGTAGTGCAGGACAGCGCTCGCCGGGTCGATCTGGAACGGCGCGTAGGCCTGCACCCGCGCCTGGTGCCAGCCCACGTCCGGCGTCCACTCCGCTACGAGCATGTGGTCGGTGAAGTACCGACCGAAGCCGGGGGCGGCGAGCACCTCCTCACGGCGCTCGGCCGACGTCGGCTGCGATGTCGGCTGGACCTCGATCGAGAGCGAAGACGCGCTGGCGTGACTCATCCCGCGAGGTTAGCCGACCGACCGGCCGGGGTCATCGCCGTGTCGGCTGCCCTCGACCGCTGCGGCGATCGCGTCGCCGACCTCCTGGGTACGCCGGGGAGCACTGCCGCGTGTCGACAGGTCACCGGCCACGGCGGACTCGACAGCCTGCGCAGCCTGGGTCAAGCCGAGGTGGTCGAGCAGCAGCGATGCGGAGAGGATCGCGGCGGTCGGGTCGGCTTTGCCCTGCCCGGCGATGTCGGGCGCCGAGCCGTGCACCGGCTCGAACATGCTGGGCGCGGTCCGGCCGGGGTTGACGTTGCCGCTGGCCGCGAGGCCGATACCACCAGAGATGGCAGCCGCCAGGTCGGTGATGATGTCGCCGAAGAGGTTGTCGGTGACGATGACGTCGAACCGTCCCGGGTCGGTGACCATGAAGATCGTGGCAGCATCCACGTGCAGGTAGTCGACCGTCACGTCGGGGAACTCCGCCGCAACCGTGTCGACGACGCGCGACCACAGCCGGCCCGCATGGACGAGCACGTTGTTCTTGTGCACCAGGGTCAGCTTCTTGCGCGGCCGGGCGGATGCCCGGGCGAACGCGTCGCGGACGACCCGCTCCGCGCCGAAGGCCGTGTTGACGCTCACCTCGGTCGCGATCTCCTGCGGCGTCCCCGTGCGGAGCGCGCCGCCGTTGCCGACGTAGGCACCCTCGGTGCCCTCGCGCACGACGACGAAGTCGATGTCCTCCGGGGCGGCGAGCGGCGAGGCGACACCGGGATACAGCCGAGCCGGGCGCAGGTTGACGTAGTGGTCGAGCTCGAATCGCAACCGCAGCAGCAGCCCCCGCTCGAGCACACCGGAGGGGACCGAAGGGTCACCGATCGCTCCGAGCAGGATCGCGTCGTGGCCGCGGATCTCGGCCAGCACGCTGTCGGGCAGGGTCTCGCCGGTGCGGTGCCACCGGGCGGCACCGAGGTCATAGTCGGTCGTCTCGACCTTGACGCCATCGGGCTCGACCGCCGCGCGGAGGACCTTCAAGCCCTCTGCGACGACCTCGGGACCGATGCCGTCGCCGGCGATCACTGCAATGCGGGCACTCTGAGTCACCCGGAAATCCTAGGGTCATATG
>DASSKO010000194.1:0-4076 GCA_035690425.1 Nocardioidaceae bacterium | reverse complement strand
AGCTCAAGACGGTGCGGCCTGACCAGTATGCCGAGGCCGAGGTGTTCTTCGGCTGAGCCGCCGCCCTGTGCGGCGCCGTTCTCATCGCGCTCTCAGGTTCGACCGCTACCTTCGTCGGCGTGACAGCTCTCGCACGACAGTTCAACCGGGCAGTGCTGGTCGTCAACAGCGGCTCCCGGTCCGGCGCCGAGGCGTTCGATGCCGCGGGCGAACGGCTGAGGCACCTCGGCCTTCCACTGGCCGACTGCTACCCGATCACCGATGCCTCCCGGCTGCCCGAGGTGATCGACGACGTCGTGGCCGACGGCTGCGACCTCGTGGTCCTCGGCGGTGGCGACGGCACGATCAGCGCGGTGGTCGACCGGCTGGCGCACACCGGCGTGACGCTCGGTGTGCTGCCGCTGGGCACCGCGAACGACTTCGCCCGCACGCTGCAGATACCGAGCGACCTGGGCACCGCCTGTGACGTGATCGCGCACGGCAAGGTGGTCGACATCGACCTCGGCCTCGTCGGGGACAACTACTTCGTCAACGTGGCCTCGGCCGGGTTGGGGGTGGGTGTCACCCGCGCCCTGTCACCGGTGCTGAAGAAGCGGCTCGGCCCGCTGGCGTACCCGGTCGCGACGCTGCGCGCCTACCGCGAGCACCGGCCGTTCACCGCGTGGCTGGAGTTTCCCGACGGCGACCACAAGGCGCTGCGCGTCGACGACCTGCTGCAGGTCGCGGTCGGCAACGGCCGGCACTACGGCGGCGGCAACGTCGTCGCGCCGCACGCCGGCATCGACGACCACTGCCTCGACGTCTACGCGATCCGCAAGGGCCGCCTGCGCGACCACGTCAGCATCGCCCGGGTGCTGCGCGACGGGTCCTTCGTCGAGCACGGCAACGTGGTGCACCTGGCCACCCGGCGGGTGCTGCTGCGCACCGACCCCGAGCAGCAGATCAACGTCGACGGCGAGGTGGTGACCTCCACGCCGCAGCAGTTCACCGTAGACCGCAACGCACTCGACGTGCTGGTGCCGCCGGAGTCCACCGGCGCCAAGCAGGACATCGCGCGACCCCACGCGCGCGCCGTCCACGAAGTGGACAGTGCGGCCGCCGGGCGGGCGGAGAACGTAGCATCGGCTCCGTGAACGACGCGCGCACCTTCTTTCTCTACTACCGCCCCGGGGCAGCCGGGCCGGTCGTCTGACACGCGTCGACGCACCACCCACCAGCGAGCCCCGGCCACCCGCCGGGGCATTTTTGTTGCCTCGATCGTTGCCGCGGTTTGTGGCGCCGGCGACCGAGCACGACGGAGACGAGGACGGATATGGCGACGGTGAGCGAACCAGGCAGCACCGAGCACACGGCCTACCCTGGTGCTGTGAGCCTCCCCGACCTGCAGACCTTGCATGCCCTCGGTGCCGCCCAGCAGCCCCGGTGGCCGGATCAGTCAGCGCTGGACGTGACCGTCGGCCAGCTCCGGTCCATGCCGCCGCTGGTGTTCGCCGGTGAGTGCGACGAGCTGAAGGACAAGCTGGCCGCGGTTTCGCGGGGCGAGGCGTTCCTGCTGCAGGGTGGCGACTGCGCCGAGACGCTGAGCGGTGCGACCGCCGACAACGTGCGCAACAAACTGCGGGTGCTGCTGCAGATGGCCGTGGTGCTGACCTACGCCGCGTCGGTGCCGGTCGTCAAGCTCGGCCGGATCGCCGGCCAGTACGCGAAGCCGCGGTCCAACGACATCGAGACCCGCGACGGCGTCGGACTCCCGGCGTACCGCGGTGACGCGGTCAACGGCATCGACTTCACCGCCGACGCGCGGATGCCCGACCCGCAGCGGCTGATGCGCGTCTACTCCGCCTCCGCTGCCACGCTCAACCTGTGCCGCGCGTTCGTCACCGGCGGGTACGCCGACCTGCACCAGATGCATGCCTGGAACACCGACTTCGTCAAGGCCAGCCCGGTCGGTCAGCGTTACGAGGCGCTGGCGTCGGAGATCGACCGCGCGCTGGCGTTCATGGTCGCCTGCGGCGCGGACCCCAGCGAGTTCCACACCGTCGACTTCCACTCCTCGCACGAGGCGCTGATCCTGGAGTACGAGCACGCGATGACGCGGATCGACTCGCGCACCCAGACGCCGTACAACACCTCCGCGCACCTGCTGTGGATCGGGGAGCGCACGCGCCAGCTCGACGGTGCCCACGTCGAGATGCTGTCGAAGGTCCGCAACCCGATCGGCGTCAAGCTCGGGCCGACAACCACGCCGGAGCAGGCGATCGCGTTGGCCGAGCGGCTCGACCCCGACCGCGAGCCCGGCCGGCTCACCTTCATCACCCGGATGGGCGCGGGCATGATCCGCGACCGGCTCCCGTCGTTGGTGGAGAAGGTGACGGCCGAGGGAGTGCAGGTGGCGTGGGTGTGCGACCCGATGCACGGCAACACCTGGGAGACCTCGACCGGCTACAAGACCAGGCGCTTCGACGACGTGATCGACGAGGTGCGCGGCTTCTTCGAGGTGCACCGGTCGCTGGGCACCTGGCCGGGTGGCGTGCACGTCGAGCTGACCGGCGACGACGTCACCGAGTGCGTCGGCGGGGGAGAGGCGCTGGCCGAGGCCGACCTGGTGCACCGCTACGAGACGGTGTGTGACCCGCGGCTGAACCGCGTGCAGTCGCTGGACCTGGCCTTCCAGGTCGCCGAGATGCTGTCCGTGCGCACCTGAATCCGGGGATAGGCTGCCACCGTGATCGACCTACGCAGCGACACCGTGACCCGCCCGACGGCAGCCATGCGGGCGGCGATGGCCGACGCCGAGGTGGGCGACGACGTCTACGGTGAGGACCCCACCGTCGGGGAGCTCGAGCAGCGGGTCGCCGCGATGTTCGGCCACGAGGCGGCGCTGTTCACCGTGACCGGTTCGCTGGCGAACCTGCTGGCGGTGCGTTCGGTCGTGCCGGTCGGGTCGGAGGTCCTGTGCGAGTCACAGGCACACATCGCCCGTGCGGAGCTCGGCGCCCACGCGGCGCTGGGCGGCACGACGATGCGCACCTGGATCGGCCCGCACGTCGACCTGGCGGCGATCGAGCGCCTGGTCGCGCCCGATCTCGGTCCGTTCATGGTCCGCACGGCCGCGCTGTCGGTGGAGAACACCCACAACTTCGGTGGCGGCCTCGTGCTGGGGATCGACGACCTGCGCGGCGTGCGGTCACTGGCCGACCGAGCCGGCCTGGCGGTGCACCTCGACGGTGCGCGGATCTGGAACGCGCACGTCGCGTCCGGTGTCGGGCTCACCGAGTACGGCCGGATCGCCGATGTGCTCGCGGTCAGCCTGTCCAAGGGCCTCGGCGCCCCGGTGGGCTCACTGGTCGTCGGCAGCACCGAGACGATCGCGCAGGCCCGGGTGTGGCGCAAGCGCCTCGGAGCCGGCTGGCGGCAGGCCGGCATACTCGCCGCCGCCGGCCTGCACGCCCTGGACCACCACATCGACCGGCTCGCCGACGACCACGCACACGCCAAGCAGCTGGCAGCGGCGGTTGGTGTCGACCCGGCGACGGTCGACACCAACATGGTGCTCGTCGAGGTCGACGACGCGGGGCGGGTGGTCGACGACCTGCGCAGCGGTGGGGTGCTGGCCGGTGCCGTCGGGCCACGGGTGCTGCGGCTGGTCACCCACCTCGACGTCTCGGCCAACGACACCGACCGCGCCGGTGAGGTGCTGGCCAAGGTCGTGGGCTGAGGTCCCGGCCGCTCGAGCTCTAGACCCGCAGAGATCTCGTGCCCAGCTGCGCCTCCGGCCGATCCGAGAGGTGTGCGGTGGGGCGGCCGCGCGTCACATCAGACTCATCTGCATCAACGCTGGATCGCCTTGTGGATAACGCAAAATGGTGGCCGTGGTTGTCGGTGGGCTCTGCTTTGATGGGGGTATGTCCACGCAGCGCGATGCGATCGACGATCACCTCGACGAGGTGGTCCGCGCCGCCGCGCTGCTCCCCACTGGTGAGCGGCTGCGGGTGCTGGATGCGGCGGTGAGCCGGTTGCAGTCCGCGCAGGCCGACGCCGCGGCCGACCTCGCGACCGACGGCACCATGATCGGT
>DASSKO010000193.1:0-46953 GCA_035690425.1 Nocardioidaceae bacterium | reverse complement strand
ACCGATCATGGTGCCGTCGGTCGCGAGGTCGGCCGCGGCGTCGGCCTGCGCGGACTGCAACCGGCTCACCGCCGCATCCAGCACCCGCAGCCGCTCACCAGTGGGGAGCAGCGCGGCGGCGCGGACCACCTCGTCGAGGTGGTCGCCGATCGCATCGCGCTGCGTGGACATACCCCCATCAAAGCAGAGCCCACCGACAGTCGTGGCCCGGAAATCCGTGCCCAGCAAGAAAAAACGAATCAGTTGCGAAAGAGTCTGATGTGACTCACGTGGAGGCGCAATCGGTGTCGCTCATGGGTGCCCAAGTAGTGGGAGCCAGACAGTGCCGGGCCTGGCGGCGCCAGTCGCCATGGGAGTAGCGGTAAGCCCGCCCGGGCATGATCGGTGTGAGGTGGATCTCGTCCAGCAGTCCTGGTCGACGAACTGCCCGCCAACGACTCGCGCACGCCGATGTGCGGGCAGGTCGAGAATGCGCCCTCCACGCGTGGAAGGCTTGACCCCTTGACTGCAGATCCACGTCCTCCTACCCGAAGACACTGACGTATTGTGAGATCGCAGTCTCAGCTAGTGGCCTGGCTACGCGAAGGCAGAGGATGCTGTCGCACACTGGCCATTCGAGGGACCGGAGCGAAGATCGAAGGTGAGCCGATGAGCGCGCGCACACTGCGGGTGGCGCTGCTGGGCTGCGGCGTGGTCGGCAGCGAGGTCGTGCGGCTGCTGCGCGAGCAGGCCGACGACCTGGCGGCGCGGATCGGTGCGCGGCCGGAGATCGTCGGGGTGGCGGTCCGCCGGCCGCAGCGTCAGCGCGACGTAGCCGTCGACCCGTCGCTGTTCACGACCGACGCACAGGCCCTGGCCAGCCGCGAGGACGTCGACGTCGTCGTCGAGGTGATCGGCGGCATCGAGCCCGCGCGGTCACTGATCCTTACCGCGCTCGACAGCGGCGCCTCGGTCGTCACCGCCAACAAGGCCCTGCTTGCCGAGGACGGGGCCACGCTGTTCGCGGCGGCCGAGAAGGCCGACCGTGACCTGTACTTCGAGGCGGCGGTCGCCGGCGCCATCCCGATCGTGCGGCCACTGCGGGAGTCTCTTGCCGGTGACCGCGTACGGCGGGTGCTCGGCATCGTCAACGGCACCACGAACTTCGTCCTCGACCGGATGGACTCCACCGGTGCCGGCTTCTCCGAGGCACTGGAGGAGGCGCAGTCGCTCGGGTACGCCGAGGCGGACCCGACCGCGGACATCGAGGGGTTCGATGCGGCGGCCAAGGCCGCGATCCTTGCCAGCCTGGCGTTCCACACCCGGGTGACCGTCGCCGACGTGCACCGCGAGGGCATCACCGATGTCAGCGCGGCCGACATCGCCTCGGCCCGCGACATGGGCTGCGTGGTCAAGCTGCTCGCGATCTGCGACCTGGCCGACGACGGCACGGGGGTGTCGGTGCGGGTGCATCCGGCGATGATCCCGCGCAGCCATCCGCTGGCCAGTGTTCGGGAGGCGTTCAACGCGGTGTTCGTGACCAGCGACGCCGCGGGCGAGCTGATGTTCTACGGGCCCGGTGCCGGTGGCGCTCCCACCGCGAGCGCCGTACTCGGTGACCTGGTCACCGCGGCGCGCAACCGGCTCGACGGTGTCAGTGGAGTGGGAGAGTCGACCTACGCGCAGCACGAGGTGCTGCCGATGGGGCACACCCGCACGCGCTACCACGTGGCCATCGACGTCGACGACAGGGCGGGTGTGCTGGCGGCCGTGGCCCTGCTGTTCGCCGAGCACGACGTGTCGATCCAGACCATGCACCAGGTGGGCCGTGACGACGACGCCGAGCTGGTCATCGTCAGCCATACCGCCGCCGACTCCGCGCTGGCCGCGACGGTCGAGGGGCTGCGCCGGCTCGATGCCGTACGCGAAGTCACCTCGGTGATGCGCGTCGAGGCGGAGCCCCAGTGAGTAAGGCAGTGAGTGAGGCAGTGCGCACGGGCTCACACCAATGGCGCGGCGTGATCGAGGAGTTCCGCGACTGGCTCCCTGTCGACGCCGGTACACCGGTGGTCACCTTGCGCGAGGGAGGTACGCCGCTGGTGGAGTCCGGGTGGCTGTCCGAGGTCACCGGATGCACGGTCTACCTCAAGGTCGAGGGGGACAACCCGACGGGGTCGTTCAAGGACCGCGGCATGACCGTGGCAATCTCGGTGGCACTGGCCGAGGGTGCGAAGGCAGTCGTCTGTGCCTCGACCGGCAACACCTCCGCATCGATGTCTGCGTATGCCGCACGCGCAGGACTGACATCCCTGGTGCTCGTCCCGCAGGGCCGCATCGCCCAAGGCAAAATGGCACAGGCGGTGCTGCACAACGCTCAGATCGTGCAGGTGCGCGGCGGATTCGACGAGTGTCTGCGGATCGCGCGTGGCCTCGCCGACGACTATCCCGTGGCCCTGGTCAACTCCGTCAACCCGATGCGGCTGGAGGGACAGAAGACCGCGGCGTTCGAGGTGGTTGACTTCCTCGGCGTGGCGCCCGACCTGCATGTGCTCCCGGTCGGCAACGCCGGCAACATCAGCGCCTACTGGAAGGGCTACCGGGAGTACGCCGCGGCGCGGCGCTGCTCGACTGCGCCGCGGATGTGGGGCTTCCAGGCCGCCGGCGCCGCGCCTCTGGTCAGTGGTCAGGTGGTCCCGGACCCGGACACGGTCGCGACCGCCATCCGGGTCGGCGACCCCGCTTCGTGGAAGCTGGCGTTGGCCGCCCGAGACGGCTCGGGCGGACGCGTCGATGCGGTGACCGACGCGCAGATCCTGGACGCCCAGCGGCAGCTCGCCGCGCGTGACGGCGTCTTCGTCGAGCCGGCGTCGGCCGCGGGAGTGGCCGGCTTGCTCGACCGGCACGCGGTCGGCGAGGTCGACCGGGGCCAGATCGTCGTCGTGACCGTCACCGGCCACGGCCTCAAGGACATCGACACCGCGCTGTCGGGCTTCGACGGACTGGTCGACACCGTGATCGACGCCGACACCGACGCAGCGGCCCACGCGGCCGGCTTGGCCTGAGGTCGGTGCCTCTGCAACCGGCCGGGGCCGTGTGGGTGCGGGTGCCCGCGACGAGCGCCAACCTGGGGCCAGGCTTCGACAGCTTCGGTCTCGCGCTCGCGAAGTACGACACGGTCGAGATCGAGTGGGGCTCCGGTGGGGACCCCGTGGTCATCGACGTACGCGGTGAGGGCGCCGACGTCGTGCCGCGCGACGCGTCGCATCTCGTCGTCCGCTCGCTGCTCGCCGGGCTCGACACCTGGGCCGGCGAGCGCCCCGCCTCGCTGCGGCTGAGCTGCGACAACCAGCTGCCCCACGGCCGGGGGCTGGGCTCCTCGGCGGCCGCGATCGTCGCGGGGCTGGTGGCGGCACGGGCGATGCTCGCCGATCCCCATCAGGTCGGCGGCGACGACGTCCTCGGACTCGCCAACCGGGTCGAGGGCCACCCCGACAACGTGGCCGCCGCCCTTGCCGGTGGGTTCGTGGTCTCCTGGACCGACCGAGACCGCACGCGGTCGCTGAGCCTTGCTCCGGACCCGCGGGTGCTACCCGTCGTGTGCATCCCCGGGTGGCCGATGTCGACGGAGCAGGCGCGCGGCTTGTTGCCGGCCGACGTTCCCCACGCCGATGCGGCCTTTACCGCTGCCAGAGCCGCGCTGCTGGTAGCAGCTCTCAGCGAGCACCCGGAGTTGCTGCTCGAGGCCACTGAGGACCGGCTGCACCAGCCCTACCGGGCGGCTGCCCTGGGGCCGAGCGCGGAGCTGCTGGCGAGGCTGCGCGGGGCCGGTGTGCCGGCGGTCGTGTCCGGCGCCGGGCCGTCGGTCCTGGCCCTGCTGAGCGTCCACCCTCAAGACAGTGCCGGACGAGCGGTCGCCGCGACCGAGGTGTCGAGCATCGCGGGGACGGACTGGACAGTCGAGGTGCTGCCGGTCGACCGGCACGGTGCCAGCGTGGAATATCTCGATCAGGACACACGTTTGGACCTCTGACGTACCCGGTGCCGTGCATGGTGGTACTGTCGAAGCAGCAGTCGATCCCCAGCGGGGTCGCTGCCATTCTCTCTCCGGTTCTCGGATGTCCTGGCTAGGCGTGTGCCCGCCAGCGCGGGTTTTGCCGGCGGCTTCGCTGCGATCTCGATCCAGCAGGCCGGACAGTCGAAGCCGGAGTGCGAACCCTTGAAGCCACCCAATCCTGGTCGGTTTCACACCCACGCGACGGGTCTATGGACATCCGTTGCCGATCCGAGGCGCGCGTACGGCGTGCGCCGACGTGGGAAGGACCTCACGTGACAGAATCCATCACCACCACCTCTCCGGCCGCCGACCAGGCGGGCGGTGAATCCGGTGACGCGGCTCCGCGCCGCCGCCGGGGGAGTGGACTCAACGCCATGCTTCTGCCCGAGCTGAAGCAGCTCGCCGGTAGTCTTGGCATCAAGGGCGCCGGCGGGATGCGCAAGGGGGCCTTGGTCGAGGCGATCCAGGCGGCACAGGGTGGCGGCTCCGCCCCGGTCGTTGCCGCCACCGAAGCCGATGGCGCGCCCGCGCAGCAACGCCCCACCCGCGACCAGCACGCCCGCGAGGACCGCGCCCGCGATGACCGCCGCGACAACGGCGACGCCCGTGGCGAGCAGCGTGCCCGCGGGGACCACCAACGCGAGGACAACCGCGACCGCGGGCGTGAGGACGACCGCGGCGACCAGCAGCGTGGCGACAACCGGAACGACAACCGCGGCGACCAGCAGCGTGGCGACAACCGGAACGACCAGCAGCGTGGCGACAACCGCAACGACAACCGCGGCGACCAGCAGCGTGGCGACAACCGCAACGATGACCGCGGCGACAATCGGAACGACAACCGCAACCGCGACGACCGCAACGACAGCCGCGGTGGCCGTCGCCGTCGCCGTGGACGAGACCGCGACCGGTCCCGCGACCGCGACCGGTCGCGTGGCGGCAACGAGCCCGACACGCAGGTGCACGAGGACGACGTCCTGATCCCGGTCGCGGGCATCGTCGACATGAAAGACAACTACGCGTTCGTGCGCACCAGCGGCTACCTGCCGGGTCCCAACGACGTCTATGTCGCGATGTCGATGGCCCGCAAGCTGGGGCTGCGAAAGGGCGACGCGGTCACCGGCATGGTCCGCCAGCCACGGGAGAACGAGCGCAAGGAGAAGTTCAACCCGCTGGTGCGGGTGGACACGGTCAACGGCACCGATCCGGATGGCACCAAGCAGCGGGTCGATTTTTCCAAGCTCACGCCGCTGTACCCCTCCGAGCGGCTGCGCCTCGAAACCGAGCCGACGATCCCGACGACGCGGATCATCGACATCGTCGCGCCGATCGGTAAGGGCCAGCGTGGCCTGATCGTCTCTCCGCCGAAGGCCGGGAAGACGATGGTGCTGCAGGCGATCGCCAATGCGATCACGACCAACAACCCCGAGTGTCACCTGATGGTCGTTCTCGTGGACGAGCGTCCCGAAGAGGTGACCGACATGCAGCGCACGGTCAAGGGTGAGGTCGTCGCCTCGACCTTCGACCGCCCCGCCGACGACCACACCACGGTGGCAGAGCTGGCGATCGAGCGGGCCAAGCGCTTGGTCGAGCTCGGCCATGACGTAGTCGTGTTGCTCGACTCCATCACCCGCCTGGGGCGTGCCTACAACCTCGCGGCGCCAGCCAGTGGCCGGATCCTCTCCGGTGGTGTCGACTCCTCCGCGCTCTACCCGCCGAAGCGGTTCTTCGGTGCTGCGCGCAACATCGAGGACGGTGGCTCGCTGACAATCCTCGCGACCGCGCTCGTCGAGACCGGTTCGAAGATGGACGAGGTCATCTTCGAGGAGTTCAAGGGCACCGGCAACATGGAGTTGCGGCTGTCTCGCCAGTACGCCGACAAGCGCATCTTCCCCGCCATCGACGTCGACCCCTCGGGCACCCGCCGCGAGGAGCTGCTGATGAGCAGGGACGAGTTGGCCATCATCTGGAAGCTTCGCCGGGTGCTGTCCGCACTCGACGGCCAGCAGGCGCTCGAGCTGCTGCTGCAGAAGCTGAAGCAGACCAGGAGCAACATCGAGTTCTTGATGGAGGTCCAGAAGACCACGCCGACGGCGCCGGGGCGCGGCCGCGACCACGACGACGACTGAGCATGTCGAGACCCCACCGGTGCCGGCCGGCCTCTTGGGTCGGTCGGCACTCGTGGGATCAACAGCAGGAAACCGTGGCCTGAGGTCTGTCACCATTCGGCCAGCTGCAGGACCGACTGGAGTTGCTGCGCGCACGCTCTGACCGGCGTGTGCGCGCCACGTACTTGTGGGCAGGGTGCTGTCCAACGACCTACGGCGTGAGCAGAAGTGCGATCTCGCGGTGAGGGAGTGTGAGGGGGCGGGCAGAAATGCGATCTCGCGGTGAGGGAGTGGGGAACATCGGCGTGCCGGGCGGTGTTGAACCGCGTGATACCCGATTGGCGCGGCCATCCCGCACAGTGGCACAATCGAGAAGTTGGCTCCGGTTCACGTCGCACCCGGTCTTGCGGAGGCGGCGACCCGGCGGTCCCGATCAGCGAAGGAAGCAACATGAAGAGCGACGTCCACCCTGACTACGTGACGACCGAGGTCACCTGCACCTGCGGCAACACGTTCACCACGCGCAGCACCCAGCCCGGCGGCAGTATCCGCGCCGACGTGTGCTCGAACTGCCACCCCTTCTACACCGGCAAGCAGAAGATTCTCGACACCGGTGGCCGGGTGGCCCGCTTCGAGGCTCGCTACGCGAAGAAGAAGTAGCAACCGCTGAGGCGCCGACCGGCGACGGGCCAGCCAGCTACGCACGCTGCGGCCCGTCGGGTCGGCGCCGTTGTCGTGTCCAGCAGCAGCGAGGGAGCCAGCGTGTTCGAGGCAGTCGATGCGTTGATCGACGAGCACACCGAGCTCGAGCAGCGGCTCGCCGACCCTTCGGTGCATGCCGACCCAGGCCTGGCCCGACGGCTCAACCAGCGGTACGCCGCGCTCACGGCGATCGTGCGCACCTACCGCGACTGGCAGCAGACCGGCGACGACATCGAGGCGGCGCACGAGCTGGCGGGTGAGGACGGCTCCTTCGCCGACGAGGCCCAGCGGCTTACGGCCGAGCACGCGGAGCTCGCCGAACGGCTGCGCCGGCTGCTCGTGCCGCGCGATCCCAGCGACAGCAAGGACGCACTGCTCGAGGTCAAGGCGGGCGAGGGCGGCGAGGAGTCGGCGCTGTTCGCCGCGGACCTGCTGCGGATGTATCTGCGGTTCGCCGAGGGACGAGGCTGGAAGACCGAGATCCTCGACGCCAACGACTCCGGCCTCGGCGGCTACAAGAGCGTCACGGTCGCGGTCAAGGCTCGGCAGGGCGGATCGGCGCCGGAGCCGGGCGAGACGCCGTACGCGCTGCTGAAGTTCGAGGGCGGCGTGCACCGGGTGCAGCGGGTCCCCGTGACCGAGTCGCAGGGCCGGATCCACACCTCGGCCGCCGGTGTGCTGGTGATGCCCGAGGCCGAGCCGGTCGATGTGACCGTCGACGAGGGCGACCTGCGTATCGACGTCTACCGTTCCTCCGGCCCCGGGGGGCAAAGCGTCAACACCACCGACTCCGCGGTGCGGATCACGCATCTGCCCACCGGCATCGTCGTCAGCTGCCAGAACGAGAAGAGCCAGCTGCAGAACCGGGAGCAGGCGATGCGGATCCTGCGCGCCCGGCTCCTCGCCGCCGCTGAGCAGCAGGCTGCCGAGGCGGCCTCGGATGCACGTCGTTCCCAAGTGCGCACGGTCGACCGCTCCGAACGTGTGCGCACCTACAACTTTCCCGAGAACCGCATCTCCGACCACCGCGTCGGCTTCAAGGCCTACAACCTCGACCAGGTGCTCGACGGCGCGCTCGACGATGTGCTGAAGGCCTGCGTCGAAGCCGACCTCGCAGACCGGCTGGCCGCCGTCGAGGCACAGAGCACGGGCGCCTGAGCATGCGTGCCCGGGCCGCGCTTGCCCGCGCCTGCGAGCGTCTGCAGGCTGCCGGTGTCGACTCGCCGCGGCACGACGCGGAGGTGCTGCTGGCGCACGTGCTCGCGATGCCACGGACCCGACTCGGTGTCGTCGACGACGTGGCGGCGGACCAGCAACAGGCGTTCGACACCCTCGTCG
Organism: Nocardioidaceae bacterium; assembly: GCA_035690425.1. Lineage (GTDB taxonomy): Bacteria > Actinomycetota > Actinomycetes > Propionibacteriales > Nocardioidaceae > DASSKO01. The sequence goes on along the minus strand of DASSKO010000193.1, from coordinate 38,772 downwards.
AGCGACGTACCCGCCGAGAGCCGCTGCAGCACCTCACCGGCGTCGCCGGGTTCCGCTACGTCGACGTGGCCGTGGGGCCGGGCGTGTTCGTTCCGCGCCCGGAGACCGAGCTGCTCGCCGGGTGGGCCCTCGACCGGCTGGCCGGCCTCGACCAGCCCGTCGTCGTGGACCTGTGCTGCGGGTCGGGCGCGATCGCCCTCGCGCTCGCGACCGAGGCGCCACACGCCAGCGTGCATGCCGTGGAGCTCTCGCCGGACGCTCATGCCTGGGCGGCACGCAACCTGGCGGGCACCGCTGTCGACCTCCGGATGGGCGATATCGCCGCGGCATGTCCTGATCTGGACGGCACGGTGGACGTCGTGGTGGCGAACCCGCCGTACATTCCCCTTACCGCCTACGAGACGGTGGCGGCCGAGGCTCGGGACTTCGATCCGCCGCAGGCGCTGTGGTCGGGCGAGGACGGGCTCGACGCGATCCGCGTGGTCGAACAGGTGGCGCACCGGCTGCTGCGGCCGGGCGGTTGGGCCGGCTGTGAGCACGCCGACCAGCAGGGCCAGTCGGGGCCGGCCGTGTTCACCTCGACCGGGCGGTGGTCCGACGTACGGGACCACCATGACCTGGCCGGGCGTCCGCGCTATCTGTGCGCCCGGCGGTGCTGAGGCGCACCGGCTGGTGCGGAGATGGCACGATGGGCGCTTGTGAGCCAGCGGTACATCTGTAGCGACCCCGACCAGCGCGAGGCCGGCCTGGAAGCCGCGACGACGGCGACCCGCGAGGGCGCGCTGGTGGTGCTGCCGACCGACACCGTGTACGGCGTGGGCGCCGACGCCTTCGACCCCGGTGCGGTGCGGCGACTGCTCGCCGCGAAAGGACGGGGGCGGGAGATGCCGCCGCCGGTGCTGGTCTCGGCCCGCTCGACGCTCGACGCGCTGGCGACCAAGATCTCCGCCGACGCACGAGCCCTGGCCGACGCGTTCTGGCCGGGCGCGCTGACCCTGGTCTGCACCCAGCAGCCGTCGCTGCGGTGGGATCTGGGGGACACCCGTGGCACCGTGGCGGTCCGGATGCCAGACCATGACCTTGCGCTGGAGCTGCTGGCGCGCACCGGCCCGCTGGCGGTCAGCAGCGCCAATCGCACGGGCCGGGTCGCCGCCACCACCGCCGACCTGGCCGAGGAAATGCTCGCCGAGTCGGTGTCGGTCTATCTCGACGACGGGCCCGCGTCCGGCGGAGTGGCCTCGACGATCGTGGATCTGACCGGCGCGGTTCCCCGTGTGCTGCGGCAGGGGGCGTTGAGCCTGGAGCGGCTGCGCGAGGTCGTCCCCGACGTCGAGGAACCTGCCGATGCGTGAGTATCTGCTGGTGCTGCTGATCGCGGCCGCCGTGACGTACCTGCTCGGCAGCGCCAGCCGGGAGGCGGCGGTGCGGCTGGGAGCGGTGGCGCAGGTGCGCGACCGCGACGTGCACGCGGTGCCGATCCCGTATCTCGGTGGTGTGGCGATGTTCGGGGGGCTGATCGCGTCGTTCCTGGTCGCGTTGAACCTGCCGTTCCTGAGCCGGGGTCACGATCTGCTGCTCTCCGACGCGGGAATCGTGCTGCTCGGAGGTGCCGTGGTGTGCCTGGTCGGGGTCATCGACGACATCGTCGACCTCGATGCCATCACCAAGTTTGCCGGTCAGCTGATCGCGGCCGGGCTGGTCACCCTCGGCGGTGTGACGTACCTGTGGGTGCCGCTGCCGGGCGCCGAGATCGTGTCCCTGGAAGCGTCGCAGGCCACCTTGCTCACCATCCTCGTCATCGTCGCCACGACCAACGCGGTCAACTTCATCGACGGCCTGGACGGGTTGGCCGCGGGCGTGGTCGCGATCGGCGCCGGGGCGTTCTTCGTCTTCGCCTACCTGATCTCGGTGCTCAACAACCTCGAGCGCGGCACGCCCGCCGCCTTCTTGAGCATGGCCCTCGTCGGGGCCTGTATCGGCATCCTGCCGCACAACTTCTTCCCCGCACGGATGTTCATCGGGGACGCCGGAGCGCTGCTGATCGGCTTCGTGTTCGCCGGCTCGGCGATCTCCATGACCGGCCAGTACCCCGCCGTCGACATCGACCAAGGTTTCTTCGGCTCATCGGCCAGCGTGATCGCGGTGCTGCTCCCCCTGGTGCCGGTCGCGATCCTCATCGTCCCGTTGGGCGACATGGTCCTCGCCGTGGTCCGTCGTACCCGGGCCGGCCGCTCACCGTTCGCTCCCGACAAGCGGCACATGCACCACCGGCTGCTGGAGATCGGCCACTCGCACCGACGCGCGGTGCTGTTGATGTATCTGTGGGCTGCGGTCGTCGCCGGCGGGGCCGTGGCGGGCTCGTTGTTCACCGGCTGGCAGTCCGTGCTCGGCCTCGCTCTGGTCGTCCTCATCGCGCTCGTGCTCACCTTCGGCGTCAACGGGTGGCGCCGGCAGCGTCCGAACCTGCCGACCTGACCCGCACCGAGGTGTCGGCGGCGCTCGATTTCTCTCTCCCGGTGTGCTTGTGCTAGTTTTCACAAGCGTCCTCACGGACGCACCACCGCTGAAGTTGCGGCCGGCAGACCGCCGGCTCGCCAGGCACCAGGACGGCCGCCGCATGACGACCGACACCGCAGCCGCGATGCTCCGGGGCGCACTCGCGCCGACGCTCACCGTCGGGGCCGTGGGCATGGTTTCGTCGGCTCTGCTGGCAGGTGCGGAGGGCCTCGTCGGGGCCGCGATCGGGCTGTCGCTGGTCGTGGTGTTCTTCGGGCTCGGCGTATCGGTGCTGCGCCGCTGTGCCCGTCTCGAACCCGTGCTGGTGCTGCTCGTCGCGCTGGGCCTCTACGCCGCCAAGGTCGTGCTCATCGGCGGCTCGCTGCTCGTCATCGCCGGGACCGGAGTGCTCGACGGGGTCGCCCACCCGATGTCCCTGGGCCTCACAGCCATCGTCTGCACGTTGGCCTGGACCGCCGGCCAGGTCGTGGGAGCCACCCGCGCGCGGGTCCCGCTCTACGACGTGGAGATGGGCGGCAGCCGATGACGTCCCCGCGCCTTGCCCCGGCCTTCGTCACCCCCTCCCGCGACTGCTACGCTCCGGGGCGCGATGAGTCAGCCCCCATCACCCCCGGAGCAGCCCAAGAGCCCCGGCGATCCATGGCACGCCTTCAGCTATCTGGTGACCGGCGTGGGCTTCTACGGCGTGGCCGGCTGGTTGCTCGATCGGTGGCTGGAGACTTCCTTCCTGCTGCCGACCGGCATCATCGTGGGAGCAGCCCTCGGGCTCTTTCTCACCTACAAACGGTTCCAGCCCCACGACCACGGCTGACCCACATGGTTGACGTCCAGCTTGTGCCCGACCTGACTGAAACAGCGATGAGGGAGCCCTCGTGAGCAACGTGCGCCTCGCCGCCGGCGAATCCTTCGTGCCGCCCGGCCCGGCCGACTTCCGACTGCCCGCACTGTTCGGTCACGACGACTTCTGGTTCACCAAGCCGTTCTTCCTGCTGGTGCTTGCCGCCGCCGTGGTGATCGCCTTCTTCGTGGTCACCTCGCGCAACGCCTCGGTCGTGCCGTCCCGGCTGCAGTTCGCCGGCGAGCAGGCCTACGGCTGGGTACGCAACTCCATCGCCCGCGAGATCATCGGCTCGCAGGAGTTCATGAAGTTCGTGCCCTACCTGGTGGCGCTGTTCTTTTTCCTGGTGGTCAACAACTACTTCGCCCTGGTCCCGTTCATCCAGTACCCCACGCTGTCGTCGGTCGGCTTCGTGTATGGCCTGGCCCTGCTCAGCTGGGTCCTCTACAACGGTCTCGGCATCAGGCGGCACGGGTTCGTCGGCTACCTCAAGCACCAGTCCAAGCCGCCGGGCGTCAAGGGCGCGGTGCTGTTCCTGATCGTGCCGTTGGAGTTCATGTCCAACATCCTGGTCCGGCCGATCACCCTGTCACTGCGTCTGTGGGCCAACCTGTTCGCCGGACACATCCTCCTGCTGCTGTTCGCGCTCGGCGGCGAGTACCTGATCCTGGATGCCGACAAGGCGGCCTACATCCCGGTCGGTGTGCTGTCCCTGCTGATGGGGCTGGCCGTGGGCTTCCTGGAGCTGCTGGTGCTGGGCCTGCAGGCCTACGTCTTCACGCTGCTGACTGCTATGTACATCTCCGGTGCCCTCGCCGAGGAACACTGAGCGCCACAACCACCGAGTAAGAGAACAACCGAAAGGAATCGCCGTGGAAGGCACGATCAACGGCTCGCTGAACATGATCGGTTACGGCCTGGCTGCCATCGGCCCGGGTGTCGGCATCGGTCTCATCTTCGCTGCCTACATCAACGGTGTCGCACGCCAGCCGGAGGCCCAGGGCCGCCTGCAGACCATCGCCATCCTGGGCTTCGCCCTGGCAGAGGCGCTGGCGATCATCGGTATCGCCCTCGCCTTCGTCCTCAGCTAAGTCCGCACGACGATCGAGGTCAACGCCATGAAACGCATCGCGCTAGCTGCTGAAGAGGGCGGCCACGAGCTCAACCCGCTGCTGCCCGCATCGTGGTTCGAGGTCGGCCTGGTTCTCGTCATCTTCGGGATCGTCTTCTGGGTGATCGCCAAGAAGGTCGCACCTGCGTTCGAGTCGGCGTACGCCGAGCGGACCGCGGCGATCGAAGGCGGCATCCAGCAGGCGCAGAAGGCTCAGGCCGAGGCTGCCGAGGCCCTCGACACGTACCGGGCTCAGCTCGCTGACGCACGTCACGAGGCGGCACGCATCCGGGAGGAGGCGCGTGAGCAGGGGGCTGCGATCGTCGCCGAGATGCGGGAGCAGGCGCAGGCCGAGGCCGCTCGCATCACCAGCACTGCGCATGCCCAGATCGAGGCGGAGCGTCAGCAGGCGGTCCAGCAGCTGCGCGCCGAGGTCGGCACTATCGCCACGACCCTCGCCGGTCGCATCGTCGGTGAGTCGCTCGAGGACGACGCTCGACAGAGCCGGGTCGTGGAGCGCTTCATCGACGAGCTGGAGGCGCAGCCGGCGCCCGCGGGTCAGGGTCGCTGATGCGGGGCGTGTCGGCGCAGTCGCAGACGACGGTCATCGACCGGCTCGAGGCCGCCATCGGGAGCGACGCCGAGCCGGCGGCGGTCGGCTCGGACCTGTTCGCGGTCGCCACGCTGCTCGACTCCGAGCCGGGCCTGCGTCGTGCGGTGACCGACGCGTCGACGCCCGCCGAGGCGCGCGCGTCGATGGTCCGCGGCCTGCTCCACGGCAAGGTCCCCGATGTGACCGTCGACATCAGCGCTGCCGCAGCAGCCGAACGCTGGTCGGCGCCACGTGACCTCGGCGACACCCTCGAGCACGCCGGCGTCATCGCCCACATCGTCGCCGCCGAGCGGGCCGGCCAGGGCGACGAGCTAGAGGACGAGCTCTTCCGCTTTGGGCGGGTGGTCGCCGGCGACGCACGACTACGCGAGGTGATAAGCGACCGCACCGCACCGACCGCGGCGAAGCAGTCGCTGGTGCGTTCGCTCCTCGACGGCCAGGCCTGCGCACCGACCGTGCGACTCGCCGAGCAGGCGGTCGTCGGACGCCACCGCTCGTTCGACGCCGCCCTGGAGTACTTCACCAAGGTGGCCGCAGACCGGCGCGAACGCTTCGTCGCGACGGTCCGCTCGGCCGCGCCGCTGAGCGAGCCCGCCAAGAGCCGGCTGGCTGATGCACTCCAGCGGCAGTACGGTCGCCAGGTGCACGTCAACACGGTGGTCGACCCGGAGCTGCTCGGTGGGCTGCGGGTGGAAATCGGTGACGAGGTCATCGACGGCACCGTGGCGAGCAAGCTCGACGAGGCCCGTCGGCGACTGACCGGCTGACCGCCCCAGACCGCACCGAGCAGCCGAAGACAAGCAGCCCGAACACACAGCAGACAGACATCAAGAGAGCAGGGACGAATATGGCGGAGCTGACGATCCGTCCGGAGGAGATCCGGGACGCACTGCAGCGCTTCGCCTCCGAGTACCAGCCGGAGGCGGCCAGCCGCGAGGAGGTCGGCACGGTCAGCGAGGCGGGCGATGGTATCGCCCGTGTCGAGGGTCTGCCGTCCGCGATGACCAACGAGCTGCTGGAGTTCGAGGACGGCACGCTCGGCATCGCGTTGAACCTCGACACTCGCGAGATCGGTGTCGTGGTCCTCGGTGACTTCACGGGGATCGAGCAGGGCCAGCCCGTCCGCCGCACCGGTGAGGTCCTCTCGGTGCCGGTCGGAGACGGGTACCTCGGCCGGGTCGTGGATCCGCTCGGGCAGCCGATCGACGGCCTCGGCGACGTCGCCACCACCGGACGGCGTGCGTTGGAGCTGCAGGCGCCCAGCGTGGTGCAGCGGCAGAGCGTCAACGAGCCGCTGCAGACCGGCATCAAGGCGATCGACGCGCTGACGCCGATCGGCCGCGGTCAGCGACAGCTGATCATCGGTGACCGGCAGACCGGCAAGACGGCGATCGCGATCGACACAATCATCAACCAGAAGGAGTTCTGGGAGACCGGCGACCCGTCGCGGCAGGTGCGGTGCATCTACGTCGGCATCGGGCAGAAGGGCTCGACGATCGCCGGGGTGCGCGGTGCGCTGGAGGAGGCCGGCGCCCTGGAGTACACGACGATCGTGGCGGCGCCGGCGTCGGACGCGGCCGGCTTCAAGTACCTCGCCCCCTACACCGGCTCGGCCATCGGCCAGCACTGGATGTACGAGGGCAAGCACGTGCTGATCGTGTTCGACGACCTCACCAAGCAGGCCGAGGCCTACCGCGCCGTGTCGCTGTTGCTGCGTCGCCCGCCCGGCCGCGAGGCCTACCCCGGTGACGTCTTCTACCTGCACTCGCGGATGCTGGAGCGCTGCGCCAAGCTCTCCGACGACCTGGGCGGCGGGTCGATGACCGGCCTGCCCATCGTCGAGACCCAGGCGAACGACGTCTCCGCCTACATCCCCACCAACGTCATCTCGATCACCGACGGCCAGATCTTCCTCCAGTCCGACCTGTTCAACGCCAACCAGCGCCCCGCCATCGACGTCGGCATCTCGGTGTCGCGCGTCGGCGGTGCGGCGATGACCAAGGCGATGCGGAAGGTCACGGGTTCACTCAAGGTCGATCTCGCGCAGTTTCGCGCGATGCAGGCCTTCGCGATGTTCGCCTCCGACCTCGACGCGGCGTCGAAGCAGCAGCTCAACCGCGGCCAGCGGCTGATGGAGCTGCTCAAGCAGAGCCAGTACTCGCCGTACCCGATGGAGGAGCAGGCGGTCTCGATCTGGGCGGGCACCAGCGGCAAGCTCGACCTCGTCCCGGTGGCCGACGTACGCCGCTTCGAGACCGAGTTCCTCGACTACCTGCGTCGCGACCACATGGGCATCCTGGACACGATCCGCGAGTCGCGCGTCTGGTCCGACGACACTGCCTCTTCGCTGGAGTCTGCCTACGACTCCTTCCTCGACCAGTTCGAGACCGGCGAGGGGCAGACCTTGCGGGCCGGCACCGAGGAGTTCGAGGCGCTCGGGGACGAGGACGTGGAGCAGGAGCAGATCGTCAAGCAGAAGCGGGGCTGAGAAGATGGCTGCATCGCTGCGCGAGCTTCGTGGCCGGATCAAGTCGGTCCAGGCCACCAGGAAGATCACGCGGGCCATGGAGCTGATCGCTGCGTCGCGCATCATCAAGGCACAGCAGCGGGCTCAGGCGGCTGAGCCGTACGCACGGGAGCTGACCCGGGCGGTGTCGGCGGTGGCGACGTTCTCCAACGTCGACCACCCGCTGACCAAGGAGCTGGAGAACCCCAAGACCGCCGCCGTGCTCGTGGTCACGAGTGACCGCGGGCTGGCGGGCGCCTACTCCTCCAGCGTGCTGCGAGAAGCGGAGCGGCTCGGTGAGAAGCTGCGTGGTGAGGGCAAGGAGATCCGCACCTACGTGACCGGTCGTAAGGGGGTGGCGTACTACAGCTTCCGCCGCCGCGAGATCGTGGACTCCTGGACCGGCTTCTCCGACACTCCGGCCTACGACGACGCCCGGGCGGTCGCGGACGCGCTGCTCGACACCTTCCTCGCCGAGGGCGAAGGGGTCGACGAGGTGCACGTGGTCTACACCCGGTTCGTGTCGATGCTGCGGCAGGAGCCGACGACCGTCCGGTTGCTGCCGCTGGAGATCGTCGAGGGCGCCGAGACTCCGGACGACGCCGACGTGCTGCCCCTCTACGAGTTCGAGCCGTCGGTGGCCGACGTGCTCGACGCCCTGCTGCCGCGCTATGTCACCAGCCGCATCTACTTCGCGCTCCTGCAGGCCTCGGCCTCCGAGCTGGCGGCCCGTCAGCGCGCGATGAAGTCTGCCACCGACAATGCTGACGACCTCATCGAGCAACTCAGCCGCACCGCGAACCAGGCCCGCCAGGCCGGTATCACCCAGGAAATCAGCGAGATCGTCGGTGGCGTCAACGCGCTGGCCGACGCAACCGCCGGGAGTGAGTGAGAGACATGACTGCCACGCTTGACGAACAGACAATGCACACGAGCTCCGCCGGAGCGGGGCGGGTGGCGCGTGTCACCGGCCCGGTCGTGGACGTGGAGTTCCCGACCGATGCGATGCCCGACATCTACAACGCACTCAAGGTCGAGGTGACCCTCGGTGCCGAGCAGCGCACGCTGACGCTCGAGGTCGAGCAGCACATCGGTGACGGCGTGATCCGTGCCATCTCGCTGCAGCCGACCGACGGCCTGGTCCGGGGCGCGAAGGTGGTCGACACCGGCGCCAGCATCGAGGTGCCCGTGGGAGACGTGACCAAGGGACGCGTGTTCAACGCCATCGGGGAGTGCCTGAACCTGCAGGACGGGGAGCGGCTCGAGGTCAACGAGCGCTGGGGCATCCACCGCAAGGCTCCCGCCTTCGACCAGCTCGAGTCCAAGACCGAGATGTTCCACACCGGCATCAAGGTCATCGACCTGCTGACGCCGTACGTGCTCGGCGGCAAGATCGGCCTGTTCGGCGGTGCCGGTGTCGGCAAGACCGTGCTGATCCAGGAGATGATCGCGCGTGTCGCCCGCGACCATGAGGGCGTCTCGGTCTTTGCCGGTGTCGGTGAGCGCACCCGGGAGGGCAACGACCTCATCGTCGAGATGACCGAGTCCGAGGTGATCGGCCAGACCGCGCTGGTGTTCGGCCAGATGGACGAGCCGCCGGGTGCACGTCTGCGCGTGGCGCTGTCGGCGCTGACGATGGCGGAGTACTTCCGCGACGTGCAGAAGCAGGACGTGCTGCTGTTCATCGACAACATCTTCCGGTTCACCCAGGCCGGCCAGGAGGTCTCCACGCTGCTCGGGCGGATGCCCTCGGCGGTGGGCTACCAGCCCAACCTCGCCGACGAGATGGGCACGCTGCAGGAGCGGATCACCTCCACCCGCGGCCACTCGATCACCTCGATGCAGGCGATCTACGTGCCGGCCGACGACTACACCGACCCGGCGCCCGCCACGACGTTCGCGCACCTCGACGCCACCACTGAGCTGTCGCGGGAGATCGCCTCGCTCGGTATCTACCCGGCGGTGGACCCGCTGACCTCGACGTCGCGCATCCTGGATCCGCGCTACATCACCCAGGACCACTACGACACCGCCTCGCGGGTCAAGGGGATTCTGCAGCGCAACAAGGAGCTGCAGGACATCATCGCGATCCTCGGCGTCGACGAGCTCAGCGAGGAGGACAAGATCCTCGTCAACCGGGCCCGCCGTATCCAGCGGTTCCTGTCCCAGAACACCTATGTCGCCAAGCAGTTCACCGGTATCGAAGGCTCCACCGTGCCGCTCGCCGACACCATCGAGGCCTTCACCAAGATCAGCGACGGCGAGTACGACCACGTCGCCGAGCAGGCCTTCTTCATGTGCGGCGGACTCGACGACGTCGAGCGCAACTGGGATCGGATCCAGAAGGAAACCGCCTGATGGCCGACGTCGTCCACGTCGAGCTGGTGGCAGCCGACCGCACGGTGTGGTCGGGCGAGGCCACGATGGTCGTCGCCCGCACCACCGAGGGTGACGTCGGTATCCTGCCCAACCACGCGCCGGTGCTGTCGCTCATGGTCGACGGCATCGTCGAGGTGACCACGGACGGCAACGAGACGTGGGTGGCGGCCGTGGACTCCGGCTTCTTGTCGGTGGCCGACAACCGGGTGTCGATCCTCTCCGAGCACGCCGAGATGTCACACGAGATCGACCTGGAGAAGGCCAAGGCCGATCTGGAGCGTGTGCACCAGACCGGTGAGCTGCTGGCCGATGCCGAGGAGGCGGTGCGACGTGCGCAGGCCCGCATCCGTGCTGTAGAAAGGGCCCGGTAAGGCAGCCAGTGCATTGGCGGGTGAGCTGAGGAGGGAGGCGAATGCCGCTCTGGGCGATCGTGCTCGACGTCATCGGTCTCTGCCTGCTCGCACTCCTCCTCGTGGCGGTCTATCTGGTCAGTCGCCGCCGGTGGCTCGCCCGCAACGGCGGCACGTTCGATCTCTCTGTCCGCGTCCGGTCCGAACGGCCCGGACGCGGTTGGGTTCTCGGCGTCGGCCGCTACAGCGGTGACGAGCTGGAGTGGTTTCGCATCTTCACGCTGTCGCTCCGGCCGAAACGGCGGCTCAACCGGCGGCTGCTGGAGGTCGAGAACCGCCGCGATCCGGTGGGTGCCGAGGAGTTCGCGCTTTACGACGACGCGGTCGTCGCGATGTGCCGCTATGCGGGCGAGCCGTTGGAGCTCGCCTTGACGCTCAGCGCGCTCACCGGCCTGCTCGCCTGGTTGGAGGCGGCCCCGCCGGGCCATTCCGGCCACGAGCTCCACGCCTGAGGCCGTACTCGGCCCTGGGTGTGTACGTCGTTCACGGTCCCGTGAAACACGTACACGAAATCGGTCCGGGGCCGTACGTTTTTCACGGTTCGGTGAACGACGCACAGGCCGCTCCGGGCCGGCTCAGTCCTTGGTCTGATGGGCTCCGCCTGGCTGCCACAGCACGTCGCCGCCGGCTCCTAGGTTGGCGTGCCGCGCCAGGATGAACAGCAGGTCGCTCAGCCGGTTGAGGTAGGTGATCGCCAGCTGGTTCATGGCGCTCCCGTGCTCATCCCACGCGGCCCAGGCCGAGCGTTCGGCACGTCGGGTCGCGGTGCAGGCGACGTGCAGGAAAGCAGAGCCCGGCGTGCCCCCCGGCAGGATGAACGAACGCAGCTTCTCCAGCCGGTTGTTGTACTCGTCGCACCACCCCTCCAGCCGGTCGACGTAGTCCTGGGTGACGCGCAGCGGAGGAAACTCCGGCTCCTCGACGACCGGGGTGGCGAAGTCGGCGCCGACGTCGAACAGGTCGTTCTGCACCTGACTGAGCAGCGTGCGCACCTCGGGATCGAGGCCGCCGCTCGCGATGGCCACACCTAGATGCGCGTTCGCCTCGTTCACATCGCCGTACGCCGCGACCCGGAAGTCGGTCTTGCGGGTCTGGCTCATGTCGCCGAGGCGGGTGCTGCCGTCGTCACCGGTGCGGGTGTAGATGCGGGTGAGGTTGACCATGCCAGCAGCCTATTGGCCTGCGGGAGTCGAGGGCGTGCTGGGTGAGCGGTTAGGCTCGACTGCGGCACCCGACTCCGGGCCGGCCGGTGGAGAGGAGCACATCGATGACGCAGCAGCTCGCCGTGGTCGGCGCCGGACTGATGGGGTCGGGGATCGCCCAGGTCGCCGCTGCGTCGGGGTGGCAGGTCACCCTGCGAGACGTCACCGAGGAGGCGCTGCAGCGCGGAGTCGCCGGGATCGAGAAGTCGCTCGGCAGGTTTGTCGACAAGGGCACGCTGAGCGCTGACGACCGCGACGCGGCGCTCAGCCGCATCCACACGACCGCCGAGCTCGACGCGGTCGCCGACGCCGATATCGTGGTCGAGGCCATCTTCGAGAACGTCGACGCCAAGCGCGACCTCTTCGGCACGCTCGACGGCCTCTGCAAGGACGGCGCCTTGCTCGCTACCAACACCTCGGCGATCCCGATCACCCAGATCGCGGCGGCCACGCAGCGTCCGCACGACGTCGTCGGCACGCACTTCTTCTCCCCGGTGCCGATGATGGCGCTGTGCGAGCTCGTGCGGGGGGTCAAGACCAGCGACGACGCCCTGCGCCGAGCCCGTGAGTTCGCCGAAGGGATCGGCAAGACCTGCATCGTGGTCAACCGCGACGTTGCGGGGTTCGTGACCACGCGGCTGATCACCGCACTCGCGATGGAGGCGATCAACCTCTACGAGAACGGCGTCGCGTCGGCCGAGGACATCGACACGGCGTGCAAACTCGGCTTCGGCCACGCCATGGGGCCGCTGGCGACCACCGACCTGACCGGCCTGGACATCCTGCGCCATGCCACCCTCAACATCTACGCCGAGAGCGCGGACACCAAGTTCTACCCGCCGGAGCTGTTGTCGCGTCTGGTGGACGCCGGCGTACTCGGCCGCAAGAGCGGGTCGGGCTTCTTCGACTACTGAGCGCCCGCGCGAGGCGACGCGTTCCTGCAGCGCGACGTCCTTCCTGCAGCGGATAGACCCCGATATGCGCACTTTGTCCGGTTCGTCGGGCTCGGCCGGTGCAGGAAGGTCGGTCACGTGCACGAAGTGGGCAGCGGGGGCGCCCGGCCGGTGCAGGAAGTGGGTGGTGCGGCGGTCGACAGGGCATGATCGGGGCATGGGCGACTTGCAGTGTGCGGTTCGGGTGCTGTGTGCGCGTCATGCCGCCGCCGAGGACGGTCCGGGCCCCGCCGGTGACGATCAGCCACTCACGCAGACGGGGTGCGCGCAGGCCGACCGGCTCGGCCGGCGGCTCGCGACACAGCGGGTCGCCCACGTCTACACCAGCCCGCTACGGCCGGCTCGGGAGACGGCGACACGGGTCGCGGAGAGCCTCCAGATACGCAGCACCGTCGACGACCGGCTGTCCGAGCTCACCGCAGGTGCAGCGGACACCTCGGCCGATCCGGACGGTGCCGATCCGGACGATGCCGATCCGGACGGTGCCGAGCGGGTCACCGACGCCGTTCGCGCCTGGCTCGACGGTGACCTGGCTCGGCCGGCGGCGGGCGGGGAGACCGGTCAGCAGGTGGTCGCCCGATTGTCCGGCGTACTCGAGGAGGTCGCCGACCTGCACCGTGGCGAGACGGTGCTTTTGGTCACGCACGGTGGCCTACTCACGCTCGGGCTGACGGTGCTCAGCGCAAACCTCAAGCCTGCATGGGTGTCACAGCGTGAGCTCGGCAACACTGACCTGGTGGACATGCGATACGACGGCGATGGGTGGGTATGCGGTTCCTGGGCCGGGGACGTGCCAAGGTAGGCAGTCGGCCCATCAGCCGGTGAAGCAGTGTTCGAAGGAAGGCATGTGCATGGAGGTCTGGCCCGGAGGTCCGTACCCGCTCGGTGCGACGTACGACGGTGGCGGCACGAACTTCGCGTTGTTCTCGGAGGTGGCCGAGGGGGTGGAGCTGTGTCTGTTCGACGACGACGGCGCCGAGACCCGGGTCGGCATGACCGAGCGTGATGCGCTGGTCTGGCACGCCTACCTGCCCCGGGTCAGTCCAGGCCAGCGCTACGGGTTTCGGGTGCACGGCCCGTACGACCCCTCCCAGGGGCTGCGCTGTGATCCGTCGAAGCTGCTGCAGGACCCCTACGCCAAGGCCGTCGAGGGTGACACCGACTGGGCGCCGGCGTGCTTCTCCTACAACTTCAAGAACCCGGACAAGCGCAACACCCAGGACTCCGCACCGCACGTGATGAAGTCGGTGGTCACCAACCCCTACTTCGACTGGCAGGACGACCGGCACCCGCGTACGCCGTACCACGAGACGGTGATCTACGAGGCGCACGTGCGTGGCCTGAGCATGACCCATCCCGACGTGCCCGAGGAGATCCGGGGAACCTATGCCGCCCTGGGGCATCCGGCGATCGTCGAGCACCTGAGCGGCCTCGGCGTAACGGCGGTCGAGCTGATGCCGGTGCACCAGTTCGTGCAGGACTCCCACCTGGTCGACAAGGGCCTGTCGAACTACTGGGGCTACAACACCCTCGGCTTCTTCGCCCCGCACAACTCCTACAGTTCCTCGGGCCAGCGCGGCGAGCAGGTGCTGGAGTTCAAGGCGATGGTGCGCGAGCTGCACCGGGCGGGCATCGAGGTCATCCTCGACGTGGTCTACAACCACACCGCCGAGGGCAACCACCTCGGACCGACGCTGGCGTTCCGGGGCATCGACAACGAGGCGTACTACCGGCTGGTCGACGACGACAAGGCGCACTACTACGACACCACCGGCACCGGCAACACCCTGCTGATGCGCAACCCGCACGTGCTGCAGTTGATCATGGACTCGCTGCGCTACTGGGTGACCGACATGCACGTCGACGGCTTCCGGTTCGACCTGGCGGCGACCCTGGCCCGGCAGTTCCACGAGGTCGACCGGCTGAGCTCGTTCTTCGACCTCGTCCAGCAGGATCCGGTCGTGTCCCAGGTCAAGCTGATCGCCGAGCCGTGGGACGTCGGTCCAGGGGGTTACCAGGTCGGCAACTTCCCACCGTTGTGGACGGAGTGGAACGGCACCTACCGCGACACGATGCGGGACTTCTGGCGCGGTGAGCCCAGGACGCTGGGCGAGTTCGCGGCGCGGTTGTCCGGGTCCTCCGACCTCTACGAGAGCGACGGCCGCGCGCCGTACGCGTCGATCAACTTCGTCACCGCCCACGACGGCTTCACGCTGCGCGACCTGGTGTCCTACAACGAGAAGCACAACGAGGCCAACGGCGAGGACGGGAACGACGGCGAGAGCCACAACCGCTCGTGGAACTCCGGCGTCGAGGGCGACACCGACGACCCCGAGGTGCTCGCGCTGCGCGCCCGCCGGCAGCGCAACGTGCTGGCGACGCTGATGCTGAGCCAGGGCACGCCGATGCTGCTGCACGGTGACGAGCTCGGGCGCAGCCAGAACGGCAACAACAACGCCTACTGCCAGGACAGCGAGCTGAGCTGGATCGACTGGTCGGCCGTGGACACCGATCTGGTCGCGTTCGTGCAGCGGCTCACGGCGCTCCGCGCGGAGAACCCGGTCTTCCGGCGCCGCCGGTTCTTCACCGGCGACAACGACGAGGACGGCGTACCCGACGTGGCCTGGCTGCGCACCGACGGCGTGGAGATGGACGACGACGACTGGTCGGCCGGCTCGGTGCGGTCGATGGCGGTCTACCTCAACGGCCGGGCGATCACCGAGCCCGACACGCGGGGGGAGGAGATCGAGGGCGAGTCGTTCCTGCTGCTGCTCAACTCCGGGCTCGAGCCGGTCGACTTCACCGTGCCGGACGGCCTCTTCGGCGACGCCTGGATGCCCGTGCTCGACACCTCCGACGACAGCGTCGGCACCGAGCCGGAGGCGAAGCCGCTGCCGGCCGAGAGCACGCACACGCTGGTGGGCAACTGTCTGGTGCTGTTGCGCCGTGTCTAGCGGGCCCGCGGGCAGCGACGCGCACCGGTGGCCGGTGAGCACCTACCGGCTCCAGCTGCACGCCGGCTTCGGCTTCGCCGCCGCGGCGCAGGTGGTGCCCTACCTGGCCCGCCTGGGCGTCTCGCACCTCTACCTGTCTCCCGTGCTGCAGGCGGCGCCTGGGTCGCAGCACGGCTACGACGTGGTCGACCACGACCAGGTCTCGGCCGACCTAGGTGGCGAGCAAGGCCTGGTGCGGCTGTCGGAGGTCGCGCACGAGCACGGCCTCGGCATCATGGTCGACGTCGTGCCCAACCACATGGCCATCGCCGCTCCGGAGTACCTCAACCGCCCGCTGTGGCAGGTGCTGCGTGACGGCCGCGCCGCCGCCACCGCGCACTGGTTCGACGTCGACTGGGACCACAACGGCGGCCGGTTCGGCCTGCCACTGCTCGGCAGGTCGCTGACCGACACCCTGGTCGCCGGCGAGCTGACCCTCGGAGACCACGAGGGTGCGCCGGTGATCTGCTACTACGAGCACGTGTTCCCGGTGGCGCCGGGCACCGAGGGCGAGGACGTCGCGGAGGTCCTCTCCCGGCAGCACTACCTGCTCGCCAACTGGCGCGAGAAGGACGATGTGCTGGCCTACCGCCGGTTCTTCGACATCGACACGCTCGTGGCGGTGCGGGTCGAGGACGACGACGTGTTCGACGCCAGCCACCGGCTGCTGGTCGACCTTCACCGCCGCGGTGTCGTCGACGGCTTCCGCATCGACCACCCCGACGGGCTAGCAGACCCCGCGGGATATCTGCGGCGGCTGCGCGACGCCACCGGCGGCGCCTGGGTGGTGGTCGAGAAGATCCTGGAGGGCGAGGAGTCCCTGCCCGCCGACTGGGCGTGTGCCGGCAGCACCGGGTACGACGCCGTACGGGCCGTGCAGCAGGCGCTGCTACCGCCAACCGGCGAGGCCCTGGAGACGGTGTGGTCCGACGTCGTCGGCAGCCATACCGACCTCGCCGACGTGGAGCGTCGCGCCAAGCAGGAGGTCGTCTCGGGCGTCCTGCAGCCGGAGGTGCGCCGACTGACCCGGGTTGCGGTGCAGGCTGCCGCCGACGCGGGTGCGCAGCTGAGGGGCGGTGCCGCCGCCGAGGCTCTCGGCGAGCTGCTGGTGCAGATGGACGCCTACCGCGCCTACGTGCAGCCAGGGGAGCCCGTTGACGCCGCGGCCGCCGAGCGGCTCGGCGGAGCCGTCGAACGAGCCCACCTCGCCCGGCCCGACCTCACCGCCGAGCTCGTCCTGCTCGAGCGGTTGCTCCTCGATACCGCGACCGACGGCGCCGCCGGGCGCGATCTGATCGTGCGCTTCCAGCAGACCTGTGGTCCGGTGATGGCCAAGGGCGTCGAGGACACCACGTTCTACCGCTGGCACGAGTTCGTGGCCCTCGACGAGGTCGGCGGCGACCCGGCCGTGCTCGACGACCCGAGTGTCTCCGCGCTGCACGCCTGGGCGGAGCGGCAGGTCGACCGCCACCCGATGGGGATGACCACGCTGTCGACCCATGACACCAAACGCAGCGAGGACGTGCGGGCCCGGCTGCTGGCTGCCGCCGGTGATCCGCCGGCGTGGCGTCGGGCCTGGGAGCCCGTGCGGGCCACCGCCGACCGGCTCGGCGTCGACCGGCCGACCGCCTACCTGCTGCTGCAGACGCTGGTCGGGACCTGGCCGATCGAGGGCGAACGGTTGGCGGAGTATCTGGTCAAGGCCATCCGGGAGGCCAAGCGCCGTACCACCTGGATCGACCCGGCGCAGGACTACGAGGACCGGGTCCTCGAGCTCGCCCGTGCCGTCGCCGACGACCCGGAGCTGCGGGCCGGGATCACCGGCCTGCTCGACGCCTCGGCCTCGGCGATCCGGGCGACCACGCTGGGCGCCAAGCTGCTGCAGCTGACCCTTCCCGGCGTGGCCGACGTCTACCAGGGCTGCGAGACCGTGGAGCTCTCGCTCGTCGACCCCGACAACCGCCGGCCGGTCGACTATGTCTCGCTGGCCGACCGCCTCGGCAGGCTCGACGCCGGTGCGGCGCCGGACGGCCTCGGCGACGAGAAGCTGCTGGTGACGTCGCGTGCATTGCGGCTGCGCGCCCGCGCCGCGCGACTGTTCACCGGCCCGGACGCGAGTTACCAGCCGCTGCACGGCACCGGCCCGCAGCTGATCGGTTATGTGCGTGGAGGCGGCGCGATCGTCCTCGCCACGCGCTGGCCGACCCGGCTGGCGGCCGCCGGCGGATGGGGGGCGGCCACCGTGCGGCTGCCCGAGGGCAGCTGGGTCGACGAGCTCACCGGGCAGGTCGTCGGCGGCGGCGTGCAGCCGGTCGGCGCGATCCTCTCGGCGCTGCCGGTCGCGCTGCTGGTGGGAGACCGGTGACGCTCTCGGTCTGGGCACCCAGTGCCTCCGGAGTCGACGTGGTCGTCGATGGCACGGGTACGCCGATGGTGCGGGCCGAGAGGGGTTGGTGGTCGGCGCCGTCGGCGCTCGGTGTGGGGACGCGCTACCGGTTCAGCCTGGACGGCGGCGAACCGCGCGCCGACCCACGGGCGCTGCGGCTGCCGGCCGGCCCGGACGGGGAGGCGGAGGTCTTCGACCCGTCTGCGTTCGGCTGGACGGACCACGGCTGGGCAGGGGTTGAGCTGTCGACGGCGGTCATCTACGAGATGCATGTCGGCACCTTCACCGCGCAGGGCACCTTCGACGCCGCGGTCGGGCGGCTGGACCATCTGGCCTCGCTCGGTGTCGACCTGGTCGAGGTGATGCCGGTGGCCAGCTTCCCGGGCCGCAACGGCTGGGGCTACGACGGCGTCGGGCTCTACGCCGTGCATGAGCCCTACGGTGGCCCGGCTGGCTTCCAGCGATTCGTCGACGCGTGCCACGCCCGCGGGCTGGGCGTCTGCCTCGACGTGGTCTACAACCACCTCGGTCCGAGCGGCAACCACCTCGCGGAGTTCGGGCCGTACTTCACCGACGAATACCACACGCCGTGGGGCCAGGCGGTCAACCTCGACGGCCCGGGCAGTGACGAGGTGCGCGGCTTCCTCCTCGGCAACGCGCTGATGTGGCTGCGCGACTTCCACGTCGACGCCCTGCGTCTCGACGCTGTGCACGCCCTGTACGACGCGCGCGCGGTCACCGTGCTCGAGCAGATGTCGGCGGACGTCGACGCGCTCGCTGCGGAGGTGGGACGCCCCCTGTGGCTCATCGCCGAGTCCGATCGCAACGACCCCGCGACCGTGACCCCCCGCGGGGACGGCGGCCTCGGCGTGCATGCGCAGTGGGCCGACGACGTGCACCACGCCTGGCACGTGCTGCTGACGGGCGAGGACCAGGGCTACTACGCCGACTTCGCCGCGTCCACGGCGTTGACCAAGGCGACCACCGGCATCTTCGTGCACGACGGCGGCTGGTCGAGCTTCCGCGAGCGGTCGCACGGGCGCCCGGTCGACCGCGCGGTAACCCCCGGATGGCGGTTCGTGGTATCGCTGCAGACCCACGACCAGGTGGGCAACCGCGCGGTCGGCGACCGGCTGTCGGCGTCTCTCGACGTGGGGCAGCTGGCCTGCGGTGCGGCGCTGCTGCTGACCAGCGCCGGGACGCCGATGCTGTTCATGGGGGAGGAGTGGGGAGCATCCACGCCGTGGCAGTACTTCACCGACCACACCGATCCTGAGCTGGCGGAGGCGGTGCGACAGGGCCGGCGCTCGGAGTTCGCCTCGCACGGGTGGTCGTTCGAGGACGTCCCCGACCCGCAGGATCCGGCGACCGTGGGACGGTCGCGGCTGCACTGGGGGGAGGTGTCCGACGGTGACCACGGCCGGTTGCTCGCCTGGTACCGCAACTTGATCCAGCTGCGACGCTCGCGAGCGGACCTCCATGACGGCCGGCTGGACCGGGTGCAGGCGCAGCACGACCACGCCGCCGGCACGGTGGTGATCCGGCGCGGCGACGACCGGGTCGCAGTCAACGTCGGCGCCGAGCAGGCCGAGCTCTCCGTGGGCGGTGCTGCGCAGCTGCTGCTGGCGTGGGACCCGGAGTCGACACGTCTCGACGGCGACGTGCTCCGGCTGCCGCCGCACTCGGCCGCCGTACTCGGTCCGCAGCCGGCCTGACCGCGTTGACGGGTGTCGCCACGTGGCTGGCCCGTGCGGCAGACTGACCGCCATGCGGATCCTCGTGGTCGGAGCCGGGGTCATCGGGCTGACCTGCGCGGTCAGGCTGGCCGAGGCCGGGCACCGGGTCGACGTCGTCGCCCGGGAGCTGCCGCTGGAGACCACATCGGTGGTCGCGGCCGCGCTCTGGTACCCCTACCGGGCCCAGCCGCGCGAACGCGTGGCCGCTTGGGCGAGGGCCACGTACGCCGAGCTCGCGGCGATCGCGCAGGAGGACCCCGTCAGCGGGGTGCGGATGCTCTCGGGCACCGAGGTGCTGGCCGAGCGCAGCCCCGACCCGTGGTGGCGCTCGGCGGTGCCGGAGCTGACCCGCGTGGCCGCGCCACCGGCCGGTTATCGGGACGCGTGGCGGCTCGTGGCACCGGTGCTCGAGATGCCGGTCTACCTGGCGTGGCTGCAGGAGCGGCTGGTGGCCGCCGGCGGCACGGTGACGCGGATGGCGCTGGCCGCGCTGCCGGACCACGCCCAGGTCGTGGTCAACGCGACCGGCCTCGCCGGTGGCCCGTTGACGCGTGACCCCGAGGTCGAGCCAGTGCGCGGGCAGGTGGTGTACGTCGAGCAGTTCGGCTTGGACGAGTGGTGGCTGGATGCCGCAGGGCCGACCTACGTCGTACCTCGCAAGGAGGTCGTAGTGGTGGGCGGCACCGACGAGGTGGGCAACTGGGACACGGCACCAGATCCAGGACAAGCGGAGGAGATCGTCGCCCGCGCGGCCCGGCTCGTGCCCGCGGTCGCCGACGCGAAGGTGCTGCGGCACCGGGTCGGGCTGCGGCCCGCGCGTACGTCGGTGCGGGTGGCGGAGGAGCAGCGGGGCACCCAGCGCCTCCTGCACTGCTACGGCCACGGGGGAGCGGGCGTGACGCTGTCCTGGGGGTGCGCCGACGAGATTCTCAAGATGTGCTGACCTGCGTTGAGGATTGGCCCCTGCGGTGAACTCTGACATCGAGGCGGTGGTCTCCCTGCCGCGGGGTGGTGCCCCGTACCCGACACCCTCGTGACGTGCTTCACCGAACAGGTCTTACGGGATGGCCAAACACGTATGTGCACGCTGCCTGTAGCGTTCCCGTTGGCTCGCCCATTGATGATCGTGCCTGGGCTGATCTCGACCTTCCCATTCAGGTGCGCCTGCTCCGATAGACGATCCACCGCCGGAACGTTTCGATGGTTGCCCATCTCAAGGGGGGCCAAATACGCTGCGACCCGTGCCCGTCTTCGTCTCCCACACCACCATTGACTGCCACGGCGCCTACGTCCTCAGCGAATGGTGGCGGGAGGTCCTCGCTTATGAGATGGACCCGGACGACCCGAACGAGCCCGGGCACGAAGAGTGCCGCATCCACGACCCAGAATCGGGGCACACTCTGCTCTTCGTCGAGGTTCCCGACACCGACCTTCCGGACAAGCGGATTCACTTGGATGTGCGCCCGCGGGAGCGCAGCCGGGACGATGAGGTCGCGTGGCTACAGACGCGGGGCGCCCGCCTGGTCGCGGACCACCGCGGCATCTACGGACCACGGACTGGCTGGGTGATTCTGGGCGACCCAGAAGGCAACCAGTTCTGTGTGCTCCGGTCGGAGGCAGAGCTGGCCCGAGAGAACCAGGCCGAGTCCTGAGCGGTTTCCCCGCACCGTCCCCGACGTCTCCATGGTGCCGGTACGGCCAGGAAAGTAGCGAACCACAGGGAGGCAACGGGCGTTCGGGCGCCGGTCTGCCGCAAGTCCCGCGAGCGAGAACCGGGTCGTGGCAGCGGAACCCCGAGCGGCCCTGGGTGCGGTGAGAGGATATGGCGGTATGGCCGTTGTGACTCGCCTCGTGACCGTCGTCGATATCGATGATGGAGCCGTTCCTGCCGACGCCCCAGCTATCGGTCGCCCGGCTCCGGAAGGCTTCGAACCGGCGATGGCCCCAGCCATTCCCGGACCGACCCCAGACGATCCTCGCGAGATGTCGATTTCCGCGTTGCATCTGGCCGTCCTGGACGACGGTCGTCGACTGGCCCTACTCGACGACCGAGGCTGGGGAGTGCACGGATCTCCCGACATCTGGCGCCGTACGTCGGTCGAGGAGATCGAAGCAGACGCTCGCATGGTGGTCGGGCCGGACGAGCCGTACGGCGATCATCCCCAGGCGGACGTGGAGGTGGACCACTGGGCGTATCTCACCGGGATCCTGCGACGACAGGGCGTGCTCGTCGATACCCGAGAGTTGAGTCGGCTACCCCATGACGTCGAGCTCAGCGAGCGGTTGCGCACCCGTATCGCCAGCCAGTAGCGGACCGCCCTACCGGTGGAGCAACGGCACCGACGACGGCTGCTCTGACGCAACCGCTGCCGGAGCGCAGGATCGCCCGCGACGCCCGTACAGGGCGGGAACGGTGACGCGGGCCCGGCTTGGCTGGTGGCTCGCGAGATGTCCGGCGAGTCCGAAGAGGATCGGCTACCGAGACAGACCCGTCGGATCGTCCGCAGACCCTGGATGTGATGTCGCCGCCGTGAGCTGCCGGGCCGGGGGTGGACCCGTTACCGCGCCCAGACCACGGCGACCCGGTCGGCGACCTCGGCGGCCTGGCGGAGCCCGGTCCGCGCGGCGTCGGCGCGTTTGGTCGGGTCAAGAACGTTCCTGCCGATCGCGGCGAGTGCCTCCTTGTCCGGGGTGGCCACCACCGAACGCACCTGGTCACCGAGCCGCGCCAGCTGGGCCGGGATCGCGTGGTGCTTGCTGAACGACTGCGGCAGCGGCGCCAGCACCACCACCGCATCGGCGCCCGTGGCCAGGTCGACGTTTGCGGTGGACCGGATGCCGCCGTCCATGTATCGGCGATCGCCGATCTGCACCGCCGGCCACACCAGGGGCACGGCACAGCTCGCGGCGATAGCGTGCACCAAGTCGACTCCGCAATCGGGCCCGAAGACCCTCAGCTCGCCGGTGGCGGTGTCCACCGCGGTGATCCGCAGGTCGCGTTGCGGCCAGTGCCGGCTCTCCATCCGCGAGCCGATCACCTCGACCCGGGCCTCGGCGGACTCCGGATGGGCCTTCAGCGCAGCCCGTCCGATCCGGCTGCGCTTCTCCGCCGCCGAGCCGGGGAGCAGGGCGGGCATGGTCATCCGCAGGATCGTGGTGAGTCCGAACTTCGCGCCGATCTCGGCATCAGCCGGCCCCAGCTGCCCCTCATACAGCTCGTGCACGGACCGTCCGCTGGTGAGCTGCGCGCCGACCACCGAGCCGGCCGAGGTGCCGATCACCGTATCCGCACTGGACAGGTTCTGTCCGGCATCGGCCAGTCCCTTGAGGATGCCGAGTTCCCAGGCGATGCCGGTGACGCCGCCGCCACCCAGGACGAGTGCAGTATGAGCCATGGCCGCACGCTACGGGGCGGCGCATCTAGTCTCGGGTTCATGGGGGACTTCATGACCGACGTGGTGGTGGTCGGCGGCGGACCGACCGGTTTGATGCTGGCCGGCGAGCTGCGGCTGCACGGTGTGCGCACCCTCGTGCTGGAGAAGGAGGCGGAGCCGACCGCCTACGTCCGCGCGCTCGGCCTACACGTGCGCAGCATCGAGGTGATGGACCAGCGCGGCCTGCTGGAGCGGTTCCTCGCGCACGGCCAGCAGTACCCCGTCGGCGGCTTCTTCGCCGCCATCGCCAAGCCCTCGCCGGAGCGGCTGGACACCGCGCATGCCTACGTGCTCGGCATTCCGCAGCCCACCACCGATCGCCTGCTCGACGAGCACGCTGCCGAGCTCGGCGTCGAGATCCGGCGCGGCGGCGAGCTGGTCGGGCTGCACCAGGACGAACACGGGGTGACCGCTGAGCTGGCCGACGGCGCGCAGCTGCGCTCGCGCTACCTCGTCGGCTGCGACGGCGGCCGCAGCACGGTGCGGAAGCTGCTCGGCGTCGGCTTCCCCGGCGAGCCCAGCCGGGTCGACACCCTGCTGGGTGAGATGGAGGTGACCGCGCCACCGGAGACGGTGGCCGCCGTGGTGGCCGAGGTCCGCAAGACCCACAAGCGGTTCGGCGCCGGGCCCTTCGGGGAAGGGGTGTACCGCGTCGTCGTGCCCGCCGAGGGAGTGGCCGAGGACCGGTCGGTCCCGCCGACCCTCGAGGAGGTCAAGCAGCAGCTGCGGGTGTTCGCCGGCACCGACTTCGGCGCCCACTCACCGCGCTGGCTGTCCCGGTTCGGCGACGCCACCCGGCTGGCCGAGCGCTACCGGGTCGGCCGCGTGCTGCTGGCCGGCGACGCGGCGCACATCCACCCGCCCGTTGGTGGACAAGGCCTCAACCTCGGTATCCAGGACGCGTTCAACCTCGGCTGGAAGCTGGCTGCCGAGGTCGGCGGTTGGGCGCCGGAGGGGCTGCTGGACAGCTACCACATCGAACGGCATCCAGTGGCCGCCGACGTGCTGGACAACACCCGCGCGCAGATGCAGCTGCTGTCGCCCGAGCCGGGTCCCCGGTCAGTGCGCCGGCTGCTGTCGGAACTGATGGACTTCGAGGACGTGAACCGGTACCTGACCGAGAAGATCACCGCGATCGGCATTCGCTACGACTTCGGTGAGGGTCATGAACTGCTCGGCCGGCGAATGCGGGACGTGGTGCTGAAGCGGGGACGCCTCTACGAGCTGATGCACGGCGGTCGCGGACTGCTGCTCGACCAGACCGGCCGGCTCTCGGTGGCGGGCTGGGCCGACCGCGTCGACCACGTCGTCGACGGCAGCGAGAAACTGGAGGTGCCGGCCGTGCTGCTGCGCCCTGATGGTCACGTGGCCTGGGCTGGCGAAGATCAGGCAGATCTGCTCCGCCAGCTGCCACGATGGTTCGGCGCGCCTGTCGACTGAACGCGCAGTCGTGGCCCGAATGGGAGCCGTTGTGACGGGTCGCGCGCGACATCATCGTGGGGACGATGTCGGCCGAGCGAGAGTCACAGCGCGGACGATCAGGCAACCCTGTCGAGCTCGCGACGGACAGCGTTCAGTCTTGACAACGGGGCATGTCTCGACAAGAGCATTTCGACGAGGAGCAGACGTCTGATCCCGGTTCCTACTGGAACGCTCTGCTGACCAAGGCCTTCGGGCTGAAGTGGGCCACTCAGTTCGTGCTCACGAGGCGGTGCCCGGCAACGAGGGAGCCCCGAGAGGGTCAGAACAGCCGCGCGCTGGGGTCGTCCATGCCGCGCAGCGCGTCGTAGTCGACGACGGCGCAGGTGATGCCGCGGTCGGCCGCAAGCACCCGTGCCTGCGGCTTGATCTCCTGTGCGGCGAAGATTCCCCGCACCGGCGCCAGCAGCGGGTCCCGGTTGAGCAGCTCCAGATAGCGGGTCAGCTGCTCCACACCGTCGATCTCGCCGCGACGCTTGATCTCCACCGCCACGGACGCGCCCTCCTCGTCGCGGCACAGCAGGTCCACCGGACCGATCGCGGTGGGGAACTCCCGCCGTACCAGGGTCAAGCCGTCCGCCAGCGATGCCGGATGGTCGGCCAGCAGTGCCTGCAGGTGCTTCTCTACCCCGTCCTTGACCAGGCCGGGGTCGACGCCCAGCTGGTGGCTGGAGTCGTGGAGGACGTCGGCGAGCAGGATGCGCAGCGTGTCACCGTCCTTGCCGGTGACGGTCCACTCGTCGACGCCGTCGTCGTTGAGGCCCTCGCTGAGCTTGCACGGCGGTGACATCCAGTTCAGCGGCTTGTAGGCACGGTCGTCGTTGTGGATCGAGACCGAGCCGTCCGACTTCACCAGGATCAGCCGCGTGGCCATCGGCAGGTGGGCGGTGAGCCGGCCGGCGTAGTCGACCTGGCATTGGGCAACAACGAGACGCACGAACAGGCAGGCTACCCGCTGACCGTGCGTGCGCGGCTGGGCGTCCCGGACCGGGGCAGATCTGCGATCTCGACGGGAGGAGAGGCGGGGAGAAGGGGCATGGGAGACTTCGGCCATGAGTCGCGAGTTCAGCACCGTCGGCGTGATCGGGCTCGGCACGATGGGTGCCGGGATCGCCGAGGTGTTCGCCCGCCACGGATGCCGCGTCGTCGGGGTGGAGCGCACGGAAGACTCCCTGCAGCGCGGCCGCGCACACCTGCAGCGCTCCACTGACCGGGCCAGGAAGCGAGGCAAGCTGAGCGGCGACGAGCAGCAGGCGATCCTCGACCGGATGACCTTCTCCACCAGCTTCGACGACGTCGGCGACTGCGACCTCGTCGTCGAGGCCGTGGTCGAGCGGCTCGAGCTCAAGGCGGAGGTGTTTCGGCAGCTGGACGACATCGTCTCGCCCGATGCGGTGCTGGCAACCAACACGTCGTCGCTGTCGGTCACCGACATCGCGGCCGCGTCCCGCAATCCCGGGCGTGTGATCGGCATGCACTTCTTCAACCCCGCGCCGGTGCAGCAGCTCGTCGAGGTCGTGCGCACGGTGCTGACCGAGCCCGGCGCCGTCGCCGACGTACTCGCCCTCGCCCAGAAGCTCGGCAAGTCCCCGGTGGTGTGCGGTGACCAGGCGGGTTTCATCGCCAACGCGCTGCTGTTCGGCTACCTCAACCGGGCGGTCTCGATGTACGACGGAGGCTACGCCGGCCGGGACGACATCGACGCGGCCATGCGCCTTGCCTGCGGCTATCCGATGGGGCCGCTGGCGCTGCTCGACCTCATCGGCCTGGACACCGCCTACGAGATCCTCGGAACCATGTATCGGCAGGGCCGCAACCGGTTGCACGCGCCGGCGCCGATGCTCCAGCAGATGGTGGCTGCCGGCCTGCTGGGCCGCAAGACCGGCCGTGGCTTCTACACCTACGAGGCTGCCGGCTCGCCGGTCGCCGTCGACGACGCGCAGACGCCTGCCGCCGACGTCGTGCCCGCGCCTCGCCGGCCGATCCGCACGGTCGGTGTGGTCGGCACCGGCGCGACGGCGACCGGCATCGCCGAGGTCTTCACCCGGGGCGGGTACGACGTGACGTGCGTCGGCGACACTCCCGCAGATGCCGGCGAGGAGCAGGCACCCGGACGGTTCGACCGCGCCCGCAGCCTGCACGACCTCGGCGACGTCGACCTCGTCGTGGAGGCCGTCGCCGAGGACCTGCGGGCCAAGCAGGCCCTGTTCGAGCAGCTCGACGAGCTCTGCAAGCCGGGCGCGATCCTCGCCACCACGACGTCTTCGCTGCCGGTCATCGAGTGTGCGCGGGTGACCGGGCGGCCCGGCGATGTCGTCGGCATGCACTTCTTCGAACCCGCGCCGACGATCGAGCTCGTCGAGGTGGTGTCGACGGTCTGCACCACAGCCGAGGTCGCCCAGACCGCACGTGCCGTGTGCGCTGACCTCGGCAGGGCGGCGGTCTGCTGTGCCGACCGGGCCGGCTTCGTCGTCAACGCGCTGCTGTTCCCCTACCTGAACGACGCGGTCCGGATGCTCGAGGCGCGCTACGCCACCGCGGACGAGATCGACACCGCGATGAAGAAGGGGTGCGCCCTGCCGGTCGGGCCCTTCGAGCTGCTCGACGAGGTCGGCACCGACGTGGCCCTGACCACCCAGCGCGCGATCTACCGGGAGTCCCGCGAGCCCGGGCTCGCACCGGCGCCGTTGCTGAAGCACCTCGTCACCGCCGGCTACCACGGGCGCAAGACCGGCCGCGGTTTCCGTGCCCACTCCCACAGCTGATGTCGCGGCGACGAGGCCGGCGCAGGTCGGACGCGGCACGGCCCCTCTCGGCCGGTGGCCACGTCGGCACCGAGACCTGGGGAGGCGAGGACTGGCTGGTACGCCGGGTCAGCGGTGCCGGCGCCACCAAGCCCTATCGCTGCCCGGGCTGCGACCAGACGATCCCCACGGCGACACCGCACGTGGTGGCGTGGCCGGCCGAGCCAGGAGTCTTCTCCGCCAGCGGGCTGGACGAGCGCCGGCACTGGCACAGCGGGTGCTGGCATGCCCGTGACCGGCGCGGACCCGTTCGTTAGGTCATCTCGTAGGGTGGGTGCAATGGCTGCCATCCGAGCGAACTCCGTGTTGCCCGCCCGCCGGGAGGCTCTCAGCCTGGCGACGGCCGACGGCCTGCGGCTGGTCGGGGAGCTGGCCCTGCCGCTGCACCGTGAGCCAGTGGCCACCCTGGTGTGCCTGCACCCGCTGCCTACGCACGGCGGCATGATGGACAGCCACGTCTTCCGGAAGGCCGCTTACCGGTTGCCGGCGCTGGCCGACATCGCCGTGCTGCGCTTCAACACGCGCGGCACCTCCAGCGTTCAGGGGACCAGCGAGGGCGCGTTCGACAACGCGCAGGGTGAACGCTACGACGTGGCCGCGGCGATCGAGCACGCCGAGTTCGCCGACCTGCCCGACGTCTGGTTGCTGGGCTGGTCGTTCGGCACCGACCTGGCCCTGATGCACGGCTGTGACCCGGGCGTCACGGGCGCCATTCTGATGTCACCACCGCTGCGTTTCAGCACCGACGACGACCTGGACCGGTGGGCCGAGTCGGACAAGCCCGTGCTCGCGCTGGTGCCTGACCACGACGACTACCTGCAGCCGCCTGCCGCCCGGGAGCGGTTCGCCCGAGTGCCACAGGCCGAGGTGGTGGGTGTCGACGGCGCCAAGCACCTGTGGGTCGGTGACGCCGAGACGGCTCTCGACCTGGTCGTCGAGCGGGTGCTTCCCGGCCATGGGCCGCTGCCGCGGGAGTGGGATGGCGAGATGACCCAGGCAGACTCCTCGGCGTATGCCGACCGCACCGTCGCCGCGTTCGCCGACGTGCCCGTGGCGCAACCGGAAGGTTCCTGAAAGTCATGGCGACCACGGCATCCGGCGCGCTCCCCGTCGTCCTGCTGCACGCGTTCCCGCTGTCGCGCGCGATGTGGCAGGCCCAGCATGCCGGCCTGGCCGAGGCGGCCGGCATCGACCTCGAGCTGGTCACTCCCGACCTCGTCGGCTTTGGTGACATGCCGCCGACCCAGGAGCCGCCCGACCTGGCCTGGATGGCCGAGACGGTCATGCGCATGCTCGACCAGCGCGGTCTGCGCAAAGTCGTGCTGGGCGGGCTGTCGATGGGCGGCTACGTCGCGATGGAGATCCTGCGCCGTCGTCCCAGCGTCGCGGCGGCGCTGGTGCTCGCCGACACCAAGGCATCGGCCGATCCCGAGCCCGCGCGACAGAACCGCGAACGCATCGCGAGCCTGCTGGAGGAGCGCGAGGATCCGCAGGTGCTGGTGGAGGAAGTGCTGCCTGCCCTGGTCAGCGACCACAGCCGGCGCACCTACCCGAAGGTCGTCGACCAGGTGCGCGAGCTCATCGAGCAGGTCGATCCGGCTGCGGCGGCCTGGGCGCAGCGGGCGATGGCCCTGCGTCCGGACTCGACCCAGACGCTGGCGACGGCCGACGTACCCGCGCTCGTCGTGGTCGGGTCGCAGGACCAACTCTCGCCCGTGTCCGAGGCCGAGGGCATGTGCACGGTGCTGCCGCAGGGCAGACTCGAGGTGGTCAACGGTGCCGGGCACCTGAGCGCGGTGGAGGCGCCGGCGGTCTTCAACCGCGTGGTCGGCGACTTTCTGCGGGCCTTGTGATCAGCGGGCGTCCTGACGCCGCACCACGACCTCGCGCAGCAGCAGGAGTACGCCGGCCGCGATCGGGATGGCCATCAGCGCGCCGATGACGCCGAGCAGTGTGGCGCCGGCGAGCACCGCCACGACGACGGCCGCCCCCGGCACGTCGACCGTGCTCGACATCACCCGCGGATAGATCAGGTAGTTCTCGACCTGCTGGTAGATGATGAAGAA
Source organism: Nocardioidaceae bacterium (assembly GCA_035690425.1). Classification (GTDB taxonomy): domain Bacteria; phylum Actinomycetota; class Actinomycetes; order Propionibacteriales; family Nocardioidaceae; genus DASSKO01. The sequence continues at coordinate 9,345 of DASSKO010000193.1, read as the reverse complement.
GATCGCGCAGGCGAGTCCGATCGAGGGGTCGACCGCCAGCCCGATCACCGAGACGATCACCGCGGCGATGGTGGCACCGATCATCGGGATCAGGTCCAGCAGCAGCACGACGAACGCGAGCGCCACGGCGTAGTCGGCCAGCCCGACGAAGAGGAAGAACAGCAGCGACGTGGCGCCGGCGATGAGCGCGATCACGAACGCCCCGCTGACATAGCCACCGACCTGGGCCAGGATCGCGTCGCCGAGCTGGGCGGTGCGCTCGCGCCGAGACGCCGGCACCAGGGCGTACATCGAGCGCTTGATCCGATGCAGCGAGCCGAGGAAGTACAGGGTCAGGACCAGCACGAAGAACACGTTGACCAGCGCGCCCAGCACGGCCAGGCCGACGCCGAGCACACCGCCCGCGATCTGGGCACCGATGTTGCCGCTCGCGATCTGCTCCTGCACGCGCTGCAAGATGTCGAAGCGCTCGTCGACCCGGCGCACCCACCGGTTGTCCTGGAGGTCGGCGATCAGCTCCGGCGCGGCCTGCACGATCGCCTGCACCTGCTCCACGATCACGGGCACGATCGTGAAGCCGAACAGCACCAGAATTGCCAGCACGGCTGCGAAGACGGCGAGTACGGCGAACCCGCGCCGAAGTCCTCTGCGTTGCAGCCACTCCACCCACGGGTTCAGCCCCACCGCCAGGAACATCGCGACGCTGACCAGCAGGATCACCGAGGAGGCCGCGACCAGCAGCTCCTTCAGCGCGAGTGCGACGATGACGCCGGCGGCACCGAAGAAGCCGATGTTGAACGGTGAGTGCCGCGCCAGCGCGCGACCGGGCCGGCCCAGACCGCCCCTGCCGCGCGTGACGTTCCGTCTGCTCGCGCCGCGCCCTGGGGACCGCCTGGCGGCCGGGCTCGCCGGCGCGGGGGCCGCTCCGCCCACCTCGGCGCCGACCGTGGCACCGGCTGTATGGCCTGTGCCGGCATCGGTGCCGGGGCCGGGGTCAGCCGCGGCGCCGGCAGGGTGGGCACTGCCGGCCGCGCGCTCGTCGTTGTCCGCGCCGTCCGGGGCGCTGGTGTCGCTCATCGGGGGTGTCGGTCAGGGCTTCGTGTCGTCCGGCCTGGTCGCCGGGATCACCTGCGTGGGCTGCTCGTCCGGCCCGGAGTCGGACCCATAACCGGAGCCGGACTCCGGCTGGATGTCGTCGGACTGGGTCTCGGACTGGATGTCGTCGGACTGGGTTTCGGACTGGGTCTCGGACTGGGCGGGCTCCGGTGTCACCGGCTGCGGCCAGGCATCCGCCGGCACCTCGACGTCGTCGTCCTGGGTCGTGGCGAACGATGCGACGAGGTCACGCAACCCCGCCAGCTGGGCGACGATGTGGTCGCGACGGCGGTGCAGCGTCGCCAGCTCCTTGCGGGAGGCGTCGATCCGCCGCTCGAGGTCGGCGTTGGAGTGGGCGTTGACCTGCTCGGCCTGCTTGCGGGCCGCCACCACAATCTGCTCGGCCTCGCGACGGGCGCGGCTCAGCAGCCTCTCGGCCTCGTGGGCCGCCTCGTCGCGCTGCCGCCTGGCCTGCGTAGTGGCCTCGGCCGCGCGGTCCTCCGCAGCCTTGGTGCGCTCCTCGGCGTCGGTCAGCATCCGCCGGGTCTCGTCGATCGCGAGCGTGTGGCGCTCGGCCGCCTCCCTGGTGAGGCGCTCCTTCTCCACCGCGAGCGTGCGGCGGGCCTCCTGCACCTCGCGGTCGGCAGCGGCGCGGGTCTGCTCGGTCTCCCGCCTGGCGGACGTCAGCTGGGCGTTGGCCTCCTGCTGGGCTGCGAGGCGGATCTGATCGGCCTCCCGGCGCGCCGCCGCGACGAGGTCGTCGCCCTCGGCCTGGGCGTGTGCACGCAGCTGCTCGGCGTCGGTGCGCGCACCGGCACGCAGCTCGTCGGCCTCGCTCAGCTGCACGGTGCGGATGTCGGTGGCCTCGGTCTCGGCATCAGCCCGCAACGCCGTGGCATCGGCCTGCGCCTGAGCACGGATGCCGTCGGCGTCGCGCTTGGCGCCCGCGACCACCTCGTCGGCCTGCTCCTCGGCCAGCCGCAGCATCTCGGAGGCACGGCCCCCCAGCCCCGAATAGGTCGGCGAGTCCGCCTCGGCCATCGTGTGGCGCAGCTGATCGACCTCGGCCTGCAGCTGTTGCTGGCGCTGCTCGGCACCTTGCAACGCAGCCGTCGCCTCTCGCCGGCCGGCCTCGTTGGCCCGGACGAACTCATCGACTGCCTGGCGGTCGTAACCGCCGCGTCGAGCGACGGGGAAGGTTCCGCCGGATGAGTCGGGACTCGTGCTGGGTCCGAAGATGGACAGTCCCTGCTCGTCGGTCATATCCGTGCTCTACCTCGTGGTCTCGGTGGCGGTGCGACGCCTAGCAGAGTACTCCGACCCGGCCCGGACGCCGGTGTGCGGTGGCCGTGTCCGGCTCACGAGACGTGCCCCGGCGGTGCCGCCGGCTCGACGAGCTCGACCAGGACCCCGCCGGCGTCCTTCGGGTGCACGAAGTTGATGCGTGAGTCCGCCGTACCCCGCTGCGGGCCGTCGTAGAGCAACCGCAGGCCCCGCCTGCGCAGCACCGCGCAGACGGCTTCCACATCGGTGACACGGTAGGCCAGCTGCTGCACGCCCGGCCCGTTGCGGTCCAGGAACCTCGCGATCGTCGACTCCGGGCCGAGCGGGGCAAGCAACTGCAGGCAGGACCCCGAGTCGCCTACGGCAAGCATCGCCTCACGCACCCCTTGCGCCTCGTTGGTCTCCTCATGCACCAGCCGCAGGCCGAACGTGTCGCCGTAGAAGGCCACGGCCGCGTCGAGGTCGGGTACGGCGATGCCGACGTGGTCGATCGCCGTCAGCATCGCCGTCGGAACCAGGCCGCCCTCCACGTCGCTCGCGTCACTGTCCATGTCGTCCTCCGTGTCGCTCGTCGTGGCCACCTACCGCGCGCCTCCCACTCGGCCGCGCCTGCGCGCGTGGGTATCGTGCAAGGTATCCGGAGTCATCTGGACCCCACTAGTGCGCTGCGGCCAGGAAGGCCGCACGGCGTGGCTGCCGAGGAGGAACGAGAATGGCTGGATCCGTCATCGTCGCCGGGGCGCGGACCCCGATCGGCCGTCTGCTCGGGGGCCTGAAGAGCTTCTCCGGCGCTGACCTCGGCGGCTTCGCCATCAAGGCCGCGCTGGAGAAGGCTGGCGTGTCCGGTGACCAGGTCGACTACGTGATCATGGGACAGGTGCTGCAGGCCGGCGCCGGGCAGATACCGGCGCGGCAGGCGGCCGACAAGGCCGGCATCCCGATGACGGTCCCGGCTCTCACCATCAACAAGGTCTGCCTGTCCGGGATGAACGCCATCGCCTTGGCCGACCAGCTGATCCGGGCGGGGGAGTGCGAGGTCGTCGTCGCCGGCGGCCAGGAATCGATGACGAACGCGCCGCACCTGCTGCCCAAGTCCCGGGACGGGTTCAAGTACGGCGACGTGACGATGCTCGACCACATGGCCTATGACGGGCTGTGGGACGCCTTCACCGACCAGGCGATGGGTGCGCTCACCGAGGCCTGCAACACCGCGGGTATCAACCTGACCCGCGAGGAGCAGGACGCGTTCTCTGCGCGGTCCCACCAGCGGGTCGCCGAGGGGTGGAAGAACGGCGTCTTCGACGACGAGGTGGTCGCAGTGGAGGTGCCGCAGCGCAAGGGCGACCCGATCGTCGTCAGCCAGGACGAGGGTGTGCGGGGTGACACCAGCACCGAGTCGCTGGGCAGGCTTCGTCCCGCCTTCGCCAAGGACGGCACGATCACTGCCGGATCGGCGTCGCAGATCTCCGACGGCGGCTGTGCCGTCGTCGTGATGAGCAAGGCGCGGGCCGAGGAGCTCGGCCTCGCCTGGCTGGCCGAGGTCGGCGCCAGCGGCCAGGTGGCCGGTCCCGACTCCAGCCTGCAGAGCCAGCCCGCCAACGCGATCGCCAGGGCCTGTGCGAAGGAAGGCATCACGCCCGCCGATCTCGACCTGGTCGAGATCAACGAGGCCTTCGCCGCCGTGGGCATTGCCAGCACTCGAGAGCTCGGGCTCGACGAGGACCGAGTCAACGTCAACGGCGGCGCCATCGCCGTCGGGCACCCCATCGGCATGTCCGGTGCGCGGCTGGTGCTGCACCTCGCGCTGGAACTGCGGCGTCGGGGCGGTGGCGTCGGGGCGGCGGCGCTGTGTGGCGGTGGTGGGCAGGGTGACGCTCTGATCGTTCGCGTCCCGGCGCAGTGACGTCGAGCTCGACCACGGCCGGGGGGACCCGGCGCGCCGGGCTGCGCGGGGCGACGGTTGCCCAGACCGTCGAGCGTGCCCGCGCGGGCGAGCCACGTGCGGTGGCACGGCTGATCTCGCTGGTCGAGGATGCCTCACCCCTGCTGCGCGAGGTCACCGAGGGGCTGGTTCCGCACACCGGCAACGCTCAGGTCGTCGGCATTACGGGTTCTCCGGGCGTCGGCAAGTCGACCTCGACCTCGGCGCTGGTCACCGCGTTGCGCAAGACCGATAAGCGGGTCGGCGTGCTCGCGGTCGATCCGTCGTCGCCGTTTTCCGGGGGCGCACTGCTCGGTGACCGGGTGCGGATGCAGGACCATGCGACCGACGCGGAGGTCTACATCCGCTCGATGGCCACGCGCGGCCACCTCGGCGGGCTGTCGTGGGCGACCCCGCAGGCGGTGCGGGTGCTCGACGCGGCCGGCTGTGACGTCGTACTCGTCGAGACGGTGGGGGTGGGGCAGTCGGAGGTAGAGGTCGCGGGCCTGGCCGACACCACGATGGTGCTGCTCGCGCCCGGGATGGGTGACGGCATCCAGGCAGCCAAGGCCGGGATCCTCGAGGTCGGTGACCTCTACGTTGTCAACAAGGCCGACCGCGACGGTGCCGCGCAGGTCGCACGGGACCTACGGGCGATGTTGGCCCTGGCGGAGCGGCGCGCGGACGCCTGGCGGCCTCCGATCGTCAAGACGGTGGCGCAGACCGGCGAGGGCGTCGACACCGTGGTCACCGCCATCGACGAGCACCGGGCCTGGATGGAGTCGAGCGGAGAGCTGCACGCCCGCCGCCGGCGGCGCGCCCGGGACGAGATCGAGGCCATTGCCGTGGCCAACCTGCGCGAACGCTTCGGGGATCTGCACGGTCACGCCCAGCTCGACAGCCTCGCCGACGCCGTCGTCAACGGCGACAACGATCCCTACACCGCCGCCGACACGCTCATCGCGGCGCTGTAGCCGCCGCGAGCGGTGGATGGCCCGTCGGCGCGCCTGCGGGACGACTCCGGCTGCGTGCGGTAGAAAACAGGCTGGACCCATCATGGCCGGCGCAGGTTTCGTGCTGCCGGAGCCCCGAGAGGAATTGGAGGCACCTGGAGATGACGAAGCTCCTCGTCCTGGTGGCCGCCGCGTTCGCCGTGTTCTACCTGCTGACGGACCCGGAGGGGGCTGCCGACGCGGTGCGCGGCGCGGGTGAGGCCGTGCTCGGTGGTCTGGAACAGCTGGTCCGCTTCGCCACCCGCCTGTTCTCCTGACCGCACCGTGATCCGCTGGTTCCTCCGCTCGATCGCGGACCCGAGAGTGGAGAGGTATCTGCTGGCCAGCGAGGGCGAGCGGATCGAGGACGAGGTGCGCCACCACTGGGTCGTCTACGTCTTTCCGGCCGTCGAGGTCCTGCTCGCGCTGGCGCTGATGGTGGGGTTCCTCTTCACGGACATGCGCGTCGCGTTGGCGGTCGCGCTGCTGGCGACGGCCCTGGCCGGTCACGGTGGGTGGCGAGCACTCACGTCGTACAAGGACCGCTTCGTGGTGACGAACATGCGGGTGTTCCGGGTGAGCGGCGTGGCGACTCAGCGCCGGGCCACTATGCCCATCTCCCGCATCCTCGACATCACCGTGGAGACCACCATGACCGGCCGGCTGCTGCACTACGGGCACTTGATGTTCGAGTCCGCCGCGCGGGAGCAGGGCGTGCGTGACATCCGGTACGTCGGGGACCCCGACGCGCGTGACCTGACCATCCAGCGGGTCATCCAGCGATCCGGGCTGCGCTCGGCGCGTAGGCTGCATTGACGATGGCGAAGCCACTGCCCTTCGATCCGATCGAGGAGGCCGCCCACCAGTGGGGGAGCCGCTGGGGCGCCGTCGAGGAGATGCGTGCGGTCACATCGCTGATGCGGGTGCAGCAGGTGGTGCTCGCCGAGCTCGATGAGCTTCTCAAGCCGCACGGCCTCACCTTCGCCCGCTACGAGGCGCTGGTGCTGTTGACCTTCTCCCGTCGCGGCTCGCTGCCATTGGGCAAGATGGGCGAACGGCTGCAGGTGCACCCGACGTCGGTGACGTCGATCGTCGACCGGCTGCAGCGCTCGGGCTTCGTCGTACGCCGGCGGCATCCGCAGGACGGCCGGGCGGTGCTGGCGGAGATCACCGACGCCGGTCGAGCGGTCGTCGAGGCCGCGACGGCCGACCTGACCGCTGCGAGGTTCGGCCTGGGTGTCCTCGACACCGATCGGCTGCGCGCGCTGGCTGAGCTGCTGCGGCCGGTGCGGAGGGCAGCCGGCGACTTCTGACCCGCGCCCTTCCCGCGGCCCCCCGCGCGTCCCTCCCGCGGGTCCCTCCCGTCGAGATCGCAGTTCTGCCGCACTCGGCCTACGACTCCGGCTGAGGCTCGTCGGCCAGCTTGTCGAACGGCGTGACCGTGCCGTCCTTGATCACCTGCAGCGTCTTGCGATAGTGCCGGGCGAACTGCACGATGGCGAGCACCGCATAGAGGATCGACAGCACGACGATCGTGATCCGGTTGACATGCGTGCTCGCGAAGACACTGACGAAGAACTGCACACCGAACAGCGACAGCAGCGCCAAGGCGCCGCGGAAGGTGACGCTACGGTCGATCAGGATCGCCACGGCGAACAGCGACTGCGCGGCGGTGATGAGCAGCTCGAAGCGCTGATGTACGTCGATCGGCAACCCGTCGGTGGTGCTCGCGGAGACCGCGAAGACGAGCGGCAGGCTGCCGACCAGCAGCGTCCACTGGTTGACCTTGCTCGACAGCAACGTCCCCAGCGAGTCGGCCGCCTTCAGCCGCCACGCGTACAAGCAGGCCACGATCAGCTCCGGCGACTCGCTGGCCAGTGGCGCGACCCACTGCACCAGCAGAAACTGAGAGACGCCGAACTGCTCGCCGGTGCTCACCAGGTTCTCGGCGAAGTGCTCCGCCGTCAGCAGGATCATCAGCCCGGCAGACACGAACATGGTGATCACCCAGGTGCGGCGCGGGCGCTTGCCGTGCTCGCCCACCCACTGCGAGACCCCGAGCAGGTCCGGCTCGGACGGCTTCATCTTCGACAGCCGCCACCCGTACAGCGCGAAGATTCCGATGAACACTGCCGAGTCCCACATCGTGAGGGTGCTCCTGAGCGGCAGCGTCAGCGAGTACAGCGTGGCGATGCCGAGGAAGACGACCTCGACCGACATGTTCGGTGCCAGCCGCACCTCGCCGGACTTGGTCGACGCCGAGGTGGTCTGCTCGTCGCCGGACCGACGGCTCCGCCACACCGCCAGGCTGGCGACCAGAACCACCAGCGGCCATCCCACGCCGACCAGCACCCGGTTGGCCCCGGTCATGTTGGCCAGCGCCAGTGAGCAGACGTTCGAGTCGCCGGTCAGGCCCGGCGGGCCCTGCGCGTAGACCCCGCCGCACTGCCAGGTGAACACGAAGTCGACGGCGTACTCGGGCAGCACCGCGAGCAGAGCGAGCAGCGCAAGCGCGAGACCGGCGTTGATGTCCACCTGCGCCGCCTCCGCGGCCCACGACAGGATGAACGCCGCACCGACGATCGCGATGCCATAGATGAGAGCGGCGATCGCAGGCGGGAACTCGATGCTGGGGAGGCCGAGATAGGCGGCCGCCCCCAAATAGCCACCAGGAAGAGCCATCAGCGTCGCCAGTGGCAGCTGGAGCGGCATCCTCGTCGAGCTTTGGCGCACGTCGGTCACCTAGGCGAGGTTCCCCAACCGGGCACTGCCAAACGCGCGGCGCCGTCGGCCGTCGGCGGAATGCGATCCGCCCGGACCGTGTTGTGCGAGGGCGAAGCGTGTGAAGGAGAGATGTGTGAAGGTCGAGATTTGGTCCGATGTCGTCTGCCCGTGGTGCCACATCGGCAAGCGACGGTTCGAGACCGCGTTGGGGCAGTTCGCCCAGCGCGAGGAGGTAGAGGTGGAGTGGAAGAGCTTCGAGCTCGACCCCGGGGCGGAGTCCGTGACTGACTCCACGTCCGGGGATGACAGCGCGGATGACACCGACTACCGCGACCGGCTCGCGCGCAAGTACGGCACAACGCCCGACTCCGCGCAACAGATGCTGGACTCCATGACCGCGGCCGCTGCGGCGGAGGGCTTGGACTTCCACTTCGAGCGCGCCCGGGCGTCCAACACCTTCGACGCCCACCAGGTGATTCACCTCGCCGGCGAGCGCGGTGTCCAGGACGCGGTCAAGGAGCGGCTGCTGCGGGCCTACTTCAGCGAGGGAGAAGCGGTCGGCGACCGTGGTGTACTCGCGCGCCTGGCGGCCGAGGCCGGCCTCGACGCCGCGGAGGTGTCGCAGGCACTGGACGAGCAGTGGTACGCCGCAGCCGTGCGGGCCGACGAGCAGGAGGCCGTGTCCCTGGGGGCGAGCGGGGTGCCGTTCTTCGTCATCGACCGCAGGTACGGCGTCTCCGGCGCGCAGCCGGCCGAACAGTTCCTGCAGGTGCTGCAGCAGGCCTGGGCCGAGCGCAACCCGCTGACCATGGTCGGCGCATCGCCCGACGGCGACGTGTGCGGTCCGGACGGCTGCAGCACCTGAGGGCGTCGCCTCCTCGACCATCTTTCCTCAGGGCCGGTCCGGAAGATAGCTGCGGGCGCACTCCAGGACGGCGCCGAGGTCGAGGCCGTGCGTCTGGCCGCCGGTGTCTCGGTATGTCTGCAGCCGGGCGATGCCGCGCTCGATCAGGCGTGCGGAACCCACGGCGTTGCCCCGGTTGGCGTGGGTTATCCCGACGCAGACTTGGGCGAGTCCCTGCCACAGATCGGCCTCCTCGGCCGGCCCGGCCTTCCAACGTGCCTCCAGCACCTCGTGCGCGGAGAAGTGGCGGCCCTCGTCGGCCAGCTCCCGAGCGAACGCCAGCGCCTCCCGGGGCGGCAGCGGTTCGTCCGACACCGGCTCGACCCCCTCAGCGCCGTAGGGGAGGGGACGGCCGAGGGCGTCGCGCGGCCGAGCCTGCTCCGGCCGGCCCCGGTCGTTTCGGTCTCGTTCGACGGCCATCAGCA
>DASSKO010000192.1:0-4886 GCA_035690425.1 Nocardioidaceae bacterium | reverse complement strand
GAATGAAGGTCGGGCAACGGTCGAGGTGACCATCGCGGTACCCGCCGATGCAAGCAGCGGTGAACGGTATGCGGCGGTGCTCGCCGAACTGCCTCCGGAGAGTAGTGCACCAGGTATACACGTCGCTAGTCGCGTGGGGATCCGCGTCTATTTGGATGTTTCTCCGGGTGGAGAGCCACCTTCGGACTTTGCGATAACGACACTCACGGCAGAGCGCGACCCGAACGGCGATCCGGTGGTTAGAGCGAACGTCAAAAACACGGGCGGCCGGGCGCTCGATATGAGTGGGCAGCTGTGGCTGAAGAACGGCCCCGGCGGGCTGAGCGCTGGTCCATTTCCGGCACAGCTTGGCACAACCCTGGGAATCGGTCAGGAGGAGCCGGTGACCGTGCGGCTCGACAAGCAGGTGCCGGCGGGGCCTTGGCTGGCCCATCTGGAAATGCAGAGTGGCCTCATCAAGCACGCAGCCGAGGCGACGATCACCTTCCCGACCCAAGCCGGGACGGTCGGCAAGACGGTGCAGGCGAAGGCCGTCCCGCTCACCAAGAACAAGCAGGTGCTGGGCATCGTGGCCGGCAGCATCATCGGCCTGGTGGTCATCGGCATCCTCATCTTCCTGTTCCTGCTGTGGAAGCGACGCGGTGACGACGAGGACGAGGACAAGCGCCGCGGTGGCCCGCCGAACGTCCCGCAGCCGCGGGCCAGGGAGTCGTTGCGGGATCGCGTACGCCGCTGACGCGGGTCGACAACTGTCGAGCTGAGCCCTCTAGACTTTCTCTTGCTCCGCAGGGTTTTCGTCGCTTCCACAGCCGGTGGGTGACGGCCGGAATTGTCGGTGCTCGCGGGTAACGTCCGGTCATGGCAGTCGTCGATTCGACTCACCCGGCCGGGGTGCCGGGAGTGTTGTTCGACGTGCCCGCACCGCTGGAGCTGGTCGATAACGAGTGGCTGGCCCGGCATCCGGAGCCGGTGGATCCGGAGCTGCTGCCGCCGGATCTGGACTGGGCGCCGGCGGAGATCAGCGAGGTGGACCTGCTGGCCTGGGCCGAGGCGGAGACCTCGTTCGGGGAAGCGGCGTGGCTGCTCGACCGGATCGACCCGGCGGCCCTGTCGGAGGCGGACCGGGTGCGGCTGCTGGCCGTGTGCGCCCGGATCGAGAACCAGGCCACCGCTCTGCGGCTGGCCACGATCGCTGCGGTCGCCGGGCCGGAGCCGACCTGCGAGCAGGAGCGGTTGGAGGACTTCTCCGACTGCGACGTGTCCACCGCGCTGGCCATGTCGGTCAATGGCACGAGGTGCCTGATCGGCTGGGTGCGTCACCTGCACGCCCACCTGCCCCTGACCTGCCGGCTGCTCGGTGAGGGGCGGCTCGGTTATGTGCAGGCGCGGATCGTCGCCGAGGCCACGATGGGCGTCGACCAGTCCCTGCTGCCGCGGGTGGAGAAGCTGGCGCTGACCGGGCAGGCGCTCACCTCCCCCGGCCGGCTGCGCACCGCCGTCACCAAAGCGGTGGCGCGGGTGGACGCGGCCGGGCACGCCGAGCGGGAGAAGGCAGCGCGCAGGTGCACCGACGTCTACGTCTCCCACGAGCCGGACGGCATCGGCACTCTGTACGGGGCGAACATCCCGAGCCTCGACCTGGCCGTCATCGACCAGGGCATGGAAGCCTTCGCCCGCTCCGCCAAAGCCCAGGGCGACGCCCGGACCCTCGGTCAGCTCCGCGCCGCCGCGATGGTCGCGTGGGCGAGTGGCTATCTGACCGGGCCGGGCGCGCCGACCAGCCACGGCCGGCCGGTCACCGTGCAGGTCACCATGGGCCTGGACACGCTGCTCGGCCTGAGCGACCAGCCCGCCGAAGTCACCGGCGGCGGCCTCATCCCCGCCCACGTCGCCCGGGCCGCCCTGCGCGACGCGACCCTGCGCCGGCTCATCCTGGACCCGGTCACCGGCTGGCTGATCGACTACGGACGCAGCACCTACCGGGTGCCGGCGGAACTCGCCGAGCAGGTCAACGCCCGCTACGTCACCACCACCGGACCCGGCTCGTCGGCACCGGCACGCTACGGCGACCAGGACCACTCGCTCTCCTGGGCGCAGGGCGGGACAACCAGCCCGGACAACCTGCACCCACCCGGCCGGCGCTGGCACAACGCCCACACCCACGGTGGCTGGAAGCCCAAGATCTGCCAATGCGGCACCGTCGCCTGGCACTCGCCGCACGGGCTGGCCTACCGCGTCGAACCCCACGACTACCGCCTCGGGCCCTAACCGGTAGGCAGCGTCTTCTCGCCGCGGCTGCTTCGAGCAGCCGTCGGATCTCGGGTTCTCAGCACGCTTGTGTCGTCGTCACCGTGCCGGGTGTCACGCTGCTCGCGGTCCAGCCACGGTAGACGGCCTGGACGGTGTAGGCGTAGGTCGTCGTACCTGCGATCGCGGTGTCCGTCCACGACGTACCGATGACGTTGCTCGCCACCAGAGTCGCGGCACCGCCGTTGGTCGCGCGCAGCACGTCGTAGCCCATGACGAAGACCGACGGACTCGCCGTCCAGCTAACCGCGATGGACGAACCCGTCGATCCGGCGCCCCCGCCACGGCCGCCACCGGCCTTGCCCTTGCAGGTCGCGACGGCGGTGACTCCTGACGGCGGCGCCACCGTACCTGTCGACACGGCGGTGGACGCGGTGACAGCCGAGGTGAAACCCACGGACGCCACCGCGACGCCACTTCCGAGCACGAGCCCCCCGACCGCGACGGCTGCGCAGACGTGGAGGGCTCGGTGCCGGTTCATCGTGCGTGCTGGGCCACCGGACGACGCCACAGCCCGGCCAGCAGCCAGCCGAGCAGCAGGCCGGGCAAGGCGTAGAGCGCAACGAGATGCAGCGCCGGCCGGTGCAGCGTACGGATCGCGGTGCCGACTAAAGGTACGACCATCCGGGCCCGCCACACCTGCTGGTCGTCGATGCGTGCGAGCCAGGGGTCCGCCGCGTTGTTGGCGTCGCCCTTGGTCCGTACGAGCACGTGCCCGTCGCGGTGCTGCACCTCGGTGACGCGGTGGGTCACCACCGGATGCCCCGGCGTCGGCGCCTTGAAGCTGATGATCTGCCCCGGCCGGACGGCGCTCGCCGGTTCAGCCACATCGACCAGCAGGTCGCCGGTGCGGATGACCGGCGACATGCTGCCCGATAGTTCGGTGACGGTGCGGTAGGCAAAGATGCGCGGGCCGATCGCGATCACCAGGAAGGCAGCCGCCGACAGCAGCGCCAGCCCGGTGGTCACCGCGCCCGTACGACGCGACATCACCACTCGCTCAGATCTGCTGGCCGGCGCGCTGCGTGGCCGTGAAGCCCCAGGTAATGGTGTCGCTCAACCCCTGCAGGGTGTTCGCGGCACCGGCCGGCAACCCGACGGTGACGAGCAGGTGGTTGGTCGCACCGTTCGTGGCGTCGAGCCCCGGCAGCGCGACCGGTGAGGACAGCGATGCGATCTCGGTCTGCGGGAGGACCGCTGTCTGGGTGCCGCCGGTGCAGGTGTGCGTCACGGTGCCCGACCAGGCGACGCTGCACAGGTCGACCTGCACGGTCAGGCCCCCGGCCTGCGTCAGGGCAGTGCCGGGGCTGGTCCCGGCGGCGGACAGCGAGAAGCTGCCGATACCCGTGCTGCCGTTGACGAGGTCGAACGCCATCTCGTGCGTGTCGCCGGCGAGCATTCCGCTGACACCGCTGGTCAGGTCGTTGGTACTGCCCGCGGTGATGACGATCTGCCCGCTGGCGACGGCACTGCTGACGTTGGTGGTGTCCGTGAACTGGCTGTAGGTGCCGAGTCCGGCCACCGCGGCGGTGCTGCCGACGGCGGCGACGGTGACCAGCACCTTGGTCCGGAAGGAGAGCGACGTCTCGCGCATGGCAACGCTCCAAGGAGACTAGGAACTGTCCCCTAAGAAGTCGTCACGGCGAGGTGGCTCTACAGGCTCCTGATGGACCATCTATGACTGGCCAATTAGGGCCATAGAAAAGTCGCGAGTCAGTAAATGAGTGCACGTACGTCGTCGGCCATGACCTCCTCTACGAAGGCCTGTGCTCCAGCGATGCGGACACCGGGGATGACGTCGGCCTGTTCAATGCCGCGGCGGGCGGCGCACTGGGTGCAGAGCGTTATCTGCCCGCGGGCCAGCACCGCGTCGCGCAGATCCTGCAGCGGCGGGGACTCGGCCAGCTCGAAGCGCTCGGCGCGGCCCGGTAGCGCCAGCCAAGCGGATTCACCGGTCAGCCAGAGCGAAACGTCGACGCCGCTGGCTACCGCCACTGCTGCCACCGTGAATGCCTGGGCGCAGCGTTCGGGCGCATCCGCACCCGCCGTCGTCTTCACCACGAGCTTGCGAGTCATGCCGCCCATCCTCTCGCCAGCCGCCGGTTCGCGTCGACGCGCCGTGTCGGTCATGGACGGATTCGGGGCAATTTGCGGCTAGTCATCAAGAGCCATTTTCGGCATGCCGCTAAAGAACCGGCTCGATGGCCGTCAACCGATTCCCCATAACCACCGAAGCAGGTCACGAAGTCACTAGTTCTGATACTGGTCGGGGGGAGCCGTGGCCGACTCGGTCACCGTCACTGTGACGGTTGGCGAGCCTGTTGCCGCGCCGCACGGCACGCCGCAGGGCAAGCCGCCGGTCACCTCCCTGCCGGGCGCTCCCACAGGGCAGCCGGGCACACAGGCACCGACGCCCCTGCAGCACAGCTCCCTTCCGTTCACCGGACTGCCCGTCGTCGAACTGACTCTCGGCGCCGCTGCGCTGCTCGTCGCCGGCATCCGACTGATTCGTCTGTCCCGCCCACCTCTCGGAGGATGACCATGCGCAAGCGCCTGCCCATCGCCGCGGTCGCGGCCGC
>DASSKO010000191.1:0-6697 GCA_035690425.1 Nocardioidaceae bacterium | reverse complement strand
CCGCTCTCTCGGCGGCCGCCACCTTGGCGCACCCGTGCAGCCGGGCGAAGAAGACCAGCTGGTCGCGCACCCGCATCTTGGGGTAGAGCCCACGCTCCTCCGGCATGTAGCCGAACCGGCGTCGCAGCTCGGGCGCCAGCGGCCGGCCCTGCCACTCGACCGTTCCGGAGTCGGGTGCCAGCACGCCGAGAATGATCCGCATCGTGGTGGTCTTGCCGGCGCCGTTGGCCCCGACGAAGCCGGTGATCCGCCCCGGCCGTACGTCGAACGACACGCGGTCGAGCACGGTCGCCGCTCCGTAGGAGCGAGTCAGCGCACGCACACTCAGCATGCCGTCGAAACTACGTCGCAGCGGCCCTTCCGCGCGTCCGCCGCAAGGTTGATCCGCGGCGTACGCCCTCAGGAGTACACGGCTGCCTCAGGCGTCACCGGGGGCGACCAGGCCGGTCTCGTAGGCGAACACCACCGCCTGCACCCGATCCCGCAGCCCGAGCTTGGTCAGCACTCGGGAGACGTGCGTCTTCACGGTCGCCTCGCCGACCACGAGATGGTCGGCGATCTCCCCGTTGCTGTAGCCCCGCGCCACCAGGGCCAGCACCTCCTGCTCGCGGTCGGTCAGGCCCTGCACGAGATCCGGCCGGTACGTCGATGCCTCGCGGGCGGTCGCAAACCTGGCGATGACCCGACGGGTCACCTCCGGTGCCAGCAACGCGTGCCCGTCCGCCACCGAGCGCAGCGCCGCGACGAGGTCGTCGGAGTCGGCGTTCTTCAGCAGGAAGCCGCTGGCGCCCGCGCGCAACGACTCGAACAGGTAGTCGTCGCGGTCGAAGGTCGTGAGCATGACCACCCGGGCGTCACTGCGGCGGGTGATCTCGGCGGCCGCTGCGATGCCGTCCAGGTCGGGCATCTGCACGTCCATCAGCACGACGTCGGGCTCGTGCTGGCCGGCGAGCTCGATCGCCCGTCGTCCACTCGCCGCCTCGGCGACGACCGAGATGTCGTCCTCGACGGACAAGATCATCGAGAAGCCCGCACGCACCAGGTCCTGGTCGTCGGCCAGCAGCACCGAGATCGTCATGCCGGGGCCTCCGCGGGCATCCGCACCCGCACCCGGTAGCCACCGTGCGGACGTGGTCCGATCTCCGTGCTCCCTCCGTGCAGGTTGGCGCGCTCACAGATCCCGACCAGACCCCACCCGGCCGAGTGCTCCGGCCCGGGTGGACCGGTCGCGGCGCCGTCGTCGATCACCTCGATCTCGACGGCAGGACCGCCACTGCCGTCGTCTTGCAGGTAACGCAGCACGACCTCTGCCTGGGCCTGCGTGGCGTGCTTGCGCAGGTTGGCCAGCGACTCCTGCGTCGTACGGTACAGGGACAGCGCGACGGTCGGGGACAGCCGGACCGGCGTACCCACCTGCCGGAAGCGGACGGAGAGCCCGTCTGCGCGGGCCCGCTCGACCAACGCGGGGATGTCGTCGAGCCCGGGCTGCGGCGTCCGCCGTGACGGTGAGTCCGCGTCCGGATCGCCGTCGGCTGCCCGCAGCAGCGCCACGATCCGCTGCATCTCCTGCACGGCCTGACGGCTCGAGCTCTCGATCACGCACAGCGCGTCACGGCTCGCGTCCGGGTCTCGGTCGAGCATCCGGCGCGCGCCCGCAGCATGGACGCCCATGCTGCTCACGTGGTGCGCCACCACGTCGTGCAGGTCGCGGGCGATGCGCAGCCGCTCGTCAGCGACCGCGCGGTGCGCCTTCGCGGTCTGCTCGGCCGCGAGCTCGTCGGCCTGCCGACGCAGCTTGGCGCGTTGCCGGGCGCTGCGCCACGCCGACTGCCCCCACGCCATCGCCCCGAAGAAGTACAAGATGTTGATCATGAACGTCACGACGCCCGTCGCCACGGAGGGAGGCAACAGGCCGGGTGTTGTCGTAGTGGCGGCCGCATCGGCCCGCTCGGCGATGAGCACGCACAGCCAGGCGAACATCGCGGTGAACACCAGGGCCGTCGTCCAGGTGGCCCGTCGACGATGCGGCGTCCAGGCCCACGCGGTGAAGATGGCGATGAACGGAGCGGCCTGCACGGCAAGACTCGCAGCGACGCCTGGCAACCGCTCCCCGATGACGTAGAACAGTGCCGCGCAGGCGACCATCACGCAGATCGGGAATCGGCGCCGAACGCATAGCGGAAGCACGATCGCGACCGCCCACAGGTAGCCCTCGACGCCGCGCCACCCCAGCTCGACACCCGGACGGGAGCTGCGCAGCAGCTCGACGGTGACCAGCGACAGCAGCGCCAACGCCAGGCCGAGCAGCACGTCGCGCGCCAGCTGTGGCCGGTCGGGAGGCGGACGCAGCCAGGGGTCGGCCGAGGTGGGCATTGGTGGAGCCTATGACCTCGGTACCCTGGGCAGCGTGACTATCGCGCCAGAAGGACGGAAGCTGCTGCGGCTCGAGGTCCGCAACTCGGCAGTGCCCATCGAGAAGAAGCCGGAGTGGATCAAGACCCGGGCGAAGATGGGGCCGCAGTACAAGGAGCTGCAGGAGCTGGTCAAAGGCGAGGGCCTGCACACGGTGTGCCAGGAGGCAGGCTGCCCCAACATCTTCGAGTGCTGGGAGGATCGCGAGGCCACCTTCCTCATCGGTGGCGACCAGTGCACCCGTCGCTGCGACTTCTGCCAGATCGACACCGGCAAGCCCGCCCAGCTCGACCTTGACGAGCCCCGACGCGTGGCCGAGAGCGTGCAGACGATGGGCCTGCGCTACGCGACCGTGACCGGCGTGGCGCGCGACGACCTTCCCGACGGCGGCGCGTGGCTCTACGCCGAGACCGTGCGCCAGATCCACCAGCTCAACCCCGACACCGGTGTCGAGCTGCTGATCCCCGACTTCGACGCCAAGCCCGACCAGCTGGCCGAGGTGTTCTCCGCCCGGCCGCAGGTGCTGGCGCACAACATCGAGACGGTGCCGCGGATCTTTCGCCGGATTCGGCCCGGCTTCCGCTACGACCGGTCCCTGTCGGTGCTGACCGCTGCCCGAGACGACGGGCTGGTCACCAAGTCCAACCTGATCCTCGGCATGGGCGAGACCCGTGCGGAGGTCAGCGAGGCGATGGCCGACCTGGTCGACGCCGGGTGTGAGCTGCTGACCATCACCCAATACCTGCGCCCGAGCCTGCGGCACCACCCGATCGAGCGCTGGGTCAGGCCGGAGGAGTTCGTCGAGATGCAGCAGGAGGCGCTCGACCTCGGCTTCGCCGGTGTCATGTCCGGGCCGCTGGTTCGATCGTCGTACCGGGCAGGCCGGCTCTATCAGCAGGCGCTGGAGTCCCGGCGACTGGCAACCGCTGCCACGAGTTGAGACACTGGCGGTTCTCCCCAGAACCGCACACCACACCACGAGGCACGAGAGAGACCGATGGCGAAGAAGGACAAGACCGACCAGCCGGAGAAGACCGGCCGTCGCAAGCAGCTCGGGCAGGCCTACCGCATCACCAAGCAGGCCGACCCGCACATCGGCCTGCTCCTGCTCGCCCTGTTCACGGTGACGTTCGTGGTCGTGGGCGGGCTCGGTTGGCTGCTGGTGCACTGGCTGGTGGGGCTGATCATCGGCCTGCCGAGTGCGCTGCTGGTGACCATCTTCGTCTTCGGCCGCCGGGCCGAGAAGGCTGCCTACGCCCAGTACGAAGGACAACCGGGCGCGGCCGGTGCCGCCCTGGGGATGCTGCGCCGCGGGTGGGAGGTCAAGCCGGGCATCAGCTTCAGCAAGAACCAGGACCTCGTGCACCGCGTGGTCGGTCGCCCCGGCATCGTGCTGATCGGTGAAGGCCACCCCAACCGGGTGCGCAACCTGCTCGTCGCCGAGAAGCGCAAGCACGTCCGCGTTGCGGGTGAGGTACCGGTCTACGACATCGTGGCCGGCGACGGCGAGGGCGAGGTGCCGATCCGCAAGCTCGGCCGTCACATCATGAAGCTCCCCCGCAACCTGCGCCCGGCCGAGGTCACCGACGTGGTCCAGCGGTTGCGAGCCCTCGACGCCATGCGTCCGCAGGTGCCCGCCCCGAGGGGACCGATGCCCACCAACCCGCGGCAGGCGCGGGCGCAGTCCCGCCAGGCCAGCAAGGGCCGCTGAGGGTCAGCGGCGTACGACGATCGAGTCCGCCGCCAGATCGTGCAGGCCTTGCCGGTCGTTGTTGTAGATCGCGGCGGGGATGACCAGGCACAGCAACGCCGTACGCGCGAGCGCACGCACCGGGCCGAGGCCGCCACCGGTCACCCGCACCACCTGCAGGCCGAGCATCAGTTGCGCCGCCGAGCCTCCCAGCAGCACGATCAGCACCCAGCGCTGGACCGCGAACACCAGCAGCGGACCCCACTGCGCGGTACCGCCGCCGCTCCACACCTGCGGCCCGGCGAGCGCGGCCACGACCAGCAACGACAAGAACCAGTCGACGAACAGCGCCACCATCCGCCGGCCCCAGCCACCGACCGCGCCCGGGCCTTCCTCGGGCAGCCCGTAGCGCCGTCCCGGCCATGTGTGCTCCGCCGCCTGTCCAGCCACGGGTGGAACCGTACCCGCCGGCTCAGCCCGGTTCCTGCGCGGCGTAACACGGAGGAAATAAGACGGACACGGAGGAGAAACTCCAAACGGCTAGAGTGAGGCCCGATGGTGCAGCGTCGCACCGCGTGTAAGTGCGCCGAGATCTGGATGCCCTGTTGAGGCTGGCCGCAAGAGTCGCGGCCGAGGAGGAACTTCAATGTTCGCGAACGCCGACGAGTTGTTCACATACATCAAGGACGAGGGTGTCGAGTTCGTCGACGTCCGGTTTTGCGACCTGCCGGGGGTGATGCAGCACTTCACCGTGCCCGTGTCGTCGTTCGGCCCGGAGGTCGTCGAGGACGGGCTGCAGT
This sequence comes from Nocardioidaceae bacterium, assembly GCA_035690425.1. Classification (GTDB taxonomy): domain Bacteria; phylum Actinomycetota; class Actinomycetes; order Propionibacteriales; family Nocardioidaceae; genus DASSKO01. The sequence goes on along the minus strand of DASSKO010000191.1, from coordinate 1,795 downwards.
TCGACGGCTCCTCGATCCGCGGCTTCCAGGCGATCCACGAGTCCGACATGTCGCTGTTCCCCGACCCGACCACGGCGTACCTCGACGCGTTCCGCGCGGACAAGACCCTCGTCGTCAACTTCTTCATCCACGACCCGCTGACCGGCGAGGCGTACTCACGCGACCCCCGCAACATCGCCCGCAAGGCCCAGGCCTACCTGAAGAGCACCGGAATCGGCGACACCGCCTTCTTCGCGCCCGAGGCCGAGTTCTACGTCTTCGACGACGTGCGGTTCGAGACCAAGGCCAACACCGGCTTCTACGCCATCGACTCCATCGCCGGCGCCTGGAACACCGCGCGTGAGGAGGAGGGCGGCAACCGCGGCCACAAGGTGAAGTACAAGGGTGGCTACTTCCCGGTCCCGCCCGTCGACCACTTCGCCGACCTGCGCGCCGAGATCTCCAAGGAGCTCGAAGCTTCCGGCCTGCTCGTCGAGCGTCAGCATCACGAGGTCGGCACTGCCGGTCAGGCCGAGATCAACTACCGCTTCGACGAGCTGCTGCCCAGCGCCGACGACGTGATGAAGTTCAAGTACATCGTGAAGAACGTCGCGTGGAAGAACGGTAAGACGGCCACCTTCATGCCCAAGCCGATCTTCGGTGACAACGGCTCCGGCATGCACTGCCACCAGTCGTTGTGGGCCGACGGCGACCCGCTGTTCTTCGACGAGAGCGGGTACGCCGGGCTGTCGGACACGGCTCGTTACTACATCGGCGGCCTGTTGGCCCACGCTGCGTCGCTGCTGGCGTTCACCAACCCGACGGTCAACTCCTACCACCGGCTGGTGCCGGGGTTCGAAGCGCCGGTCAACCTGGTCTACAGCCAGCGCAATCGCTCGGCCTGCATCCGGATCCCGATCACGGGCACGAACCCGAAGGCCAAGCGGATCGAGTTCCGCTGCCCCGACCCGTCGGCCAACCCCTATCTCGCCTTCTCGGCGATGCTGCTGGCCGGCATCGACGGCATCAAGAACAAGATCGAGCCGCCGACCCCGATCGACAAGGACCTCTACGAGCTGCCCCCGGACGAGCACGAGGACGTGCAGGTCGTGCCCACCACGCTGAGCGAAGCACTCGACGCGCTGGAGGCGGACCGCGACTACCTGCTCGACGGTGGCGTCTTCACGCAGGACCTGATCGACACCTGGATCACCTACAAGCGCGAGATGGAGGTGCAGCCGATGGCGCTGCGCCCGCACCCGCACGAGTTCGAGCTCTACTACGACATCTGACAGACGTCGCAGCGCCGAAGTGGCCCCTGACCTGCGGGAACGCTGGATCTGGGGCCACTTTTCGCTTGCTCTGGAGGACGCAATTCCGCAGGGACTCCGGCGCGAGCGGTTGCCGACGGTCACGACGGGCCAGCGATGAGCGTGGTTGGTCGCTGCTGAGGCTCAGCGTCAGAGCGTCGAGCCGGTGACCCGAGCGGCAGCGCCCTCGACGACCCGGATCTCCACACGCGAGGCGTTTCGGGCGTGCCGCAGCGCTTTCGTCAGCGCCTCCTGCGCCAGCCGGTAGACCGCCGCGTCGACCTGGAGCCGAAGTCCGGCCAGATCACCTGCCAACTCCACGTCGACGACGGGGACCGGGTCGCGGCGGGCGAGGGACACCAGGTCGGCGACGCCGGGCTGGGGAGCGTACTCCGCAACGACAGCGAACGCGATCACTGTGCGCTTCCTGTAGCTCGTCGTTCGAAGGCCGGGCCTGATGTCATCTCGTGCCGTCCTCCGGAGCGGGTAGGCCACCAGGCCCTCGC
>DASSKO010000190.1:0-8619 GCA_035690425.1 Nocardioidaceae bacterium | reverse complement strand
CGAGGAGCTACGGACGGAGGAGATCGGCACCGAAGTCTTCTTCCTGCCGGCCGCCGGGCACACCGAGAAGAACGGCTCGTTCACCAACACCCAGCGCATGCTGCAGTGGCACCACGAGGCGGTGGAGCCGCCCGGCGACGCACGCAGCGACCTGTGGTTCTTCTACCACCTCGGTCGGCGGATCCGCGACAAGCTGGCCGGCTCGACCGACGAGCGCGACCGGCCGGTCCTCGACCTGACCTGGGACTACCCGGTGCACGGCTCCGTCGACGAGCCGAGCGCCGCCGCGGTGCTGCGCGAGATCAACGGCACCGATGCCGACGACAACGCGTTGTCGTCCTACACCCAGCTGAAGAGCGACGGCAGCACCAGGTGCGGATGTTGGATCTACTGCGGCGCATATGCCGGGGAGACCAACCAGACGGCGCGGCGCAAGCCCGGCGACGAGCAGAGCTGGGTGGCACCGGAGTGGGGCTGGGCGTGGCCGGCCAACCGGCGCATCATCTACAACCGCGCCTCCGCCGATCCCGACGGCAAGCCGTGGAGTGAGCGCAAGGCCTACGTCTGGTGGGACGCCGAGCAGGGCACGTGGACCGGGCACGACGTGCCGGACTTCATCGCCGACCGGCCGCCGGACTACGTGCCCGAGGAGGGTGCGACCGGCCCCGCCGCGCTCGGTGGGCGCGACCCGTTCATCATGCAAGGCGACGGCAAGGCGTGGCTTTACGTGCCGACCGGCCTCGCCGACGGGCCGCTGCCGACGCACTACGAGACGCCGGAGTCGTTGGTTCGCAACCCGTTCTACACCCAGCAGAACAACCCGGCGCGCGAGGAGTACAGCCACCCGGCCAACCCGATGAACCCGGCCAACGCCGACGTGTTCCCGTTCATGTTCACGACTTATCGGTTGACCGAGCACCACACCGCCGGTGGCATGAGCCGGGGCCTGCCGTTCCTGTCCGAGCTGCAGCCTGAGATGTTCTGCGAGGTATCGAGGGACCTGGCCAGCCTGCGCGGCCTCACCAACGGCGGGTGGGCGACCATCGTGACCCTGCGTACGGCGATCGAGGCGCGGGTGCTGGTGACCGACCGGATGCGTCCCCTTCGGGCCGGGCAGAAGACCGTGCACCAGGTCGGTATTCCCTACCACTGGGGCGGCAACGGGCTGACCACCGGCGACTCGGCCAACGATCTGGTCAACGTCACCCTCGACCCCAACGTGCACATCCAGGAGAAGGTCGGCACCTGCGACATCCGCCCCGGGCGCCGGCCGCGTGGCCCCGCGGTGCTGGAGCTGATCGCGGACTATCGACGTCGCTCGGGACTCGACGGCGGGGACGACGTGCAGGAGAGGAGCGACACGTGAGTGATGTGCACACCGACCCGTTGGGGTCCCTGCTGCGCGACAGCGCCCGGGTGGACCAGCCGCGGGTGGGGTTCTTCACCGACACCAGCATCTGCATCGGCTGCAAGGCCTGCGAGGTGGCGTGCAAGGCGTGGAACGAGGTCCCGGACCACGGTTACGAGTTGACCGGGATGTCGTACGACAACACCACCGAGCTCGGCGCCAACGACTGGCGCCACGTCGCCTTCGTCGAGCAGTCGGTGCCGGCCGAGAGCGTCACCGAGCTGGGACTGCCGGGCTTCGGTCCTCCCGACCCGCAAGGTGGTGACGAGGCGGACACCGGCGTGCGGTGGCTGAGGTCGTCCGACGTGTGCAAGCACTGCACACACGCTGCGTGCCTCGACGTGTGCCCGACCGGCTCGCTGTTCCGCACCGAGTTCGGCACCGTGGTGGTCCAGCCCGACATCTGCAACGGATGTGGCTACTGCGTGCCCGCCTGCCCCTACGGCGTGCTCGACCAGCGCAAGGAGGACGGCCGCGTCTTCAAGTGCACGATGTGCTACGACCGGTTGTCGGTCAACCAGCAGCCCGCCTGCGCGCAGGCCTGTCCTACCGACTCGATCCAGTTCGGTGAGCTCGACGAGCTGCGCGAGCGGGCCGACCGGCGGGTGGCGGAGCTGCACGACCAGGGCGTCGACGTCGCCAGGCTCTACGGCCAGGACCCCGACGACGGCGTCGGCGGCGACGGCGCGTTCTTCCTGCTGCTCGACAAGCCGGAGGTCTACGGTTTCCCACCCGACCCGGTGGTGACCACCCGCGACCTGCCATCGATGTGGCGCCACGTGGGCATGGCGGCCGCGTCGTTGCTCGCGGCGGGCGCTGCGGCCTTCGTCGGTGGTCACCGGTGAGCCAGCCCATGCAGCCCAGCCAGGACGGGCACCCCACCGCGGGCGCGGACCCTACTGACGGTACGCAGCCCGCGGACGGCGCGCAGCCCACCGACACCACGCAGCCCACCGACACCGCGCAGGAGTCCGCGACCCAGTCGGGGTTGCCGGGGGCGGTGGAGTTCGACTCCTACTACGGCCGGCCGGTGCTCAAGGCGCCGGTGTGGAAACAGCCCGATGTGCCGCTGTACCTGTTTGCCGGCGGGTTCGCCGGCGCCTCCGCCGTACTCGCCGAGGGGGCCGGTTTCACCGGGCGGCCGGCGCTGCAGCGCTGGGCGCGCTCGGCCGCGGCCGGAGGGGCGATGGTCGGCACGACAGCGCTGATCCACGATCTCGGCCGACCCGAGCGGTTCCTCAACATGCTGCGGATCTTCCGACCGACCTCGCCGTTGTCGGTGGGGTCGTGGATCCTGGCGCCGTTCGGCGGCTTGAGCACGCTCGCGGCCGCATCGAGCCTGACGGGGATCGCCCCGCTGCTGGGCCGCGCCGCCGGCCTCGGGGCGGCGGCCCTCGGCACGCCGATGGCGACATACACGGCCGCGTTGCTCAGCAACACTGCCGTGCCCGCGTGGCACGAGGCCTACCGCGAGCTGCCATTCTGGTTCGCCGGCAGCAGCGCTGCGGCCGCTGGCGGGTTGAGCATCGCGGCGGTCCCGATCGCGCAGTCCGGCCCGGCGAGACGGCTGGCGGTGGCAGGCGCCGTTCTCGACATCGCGGCCGAGCAGCTGGCGGAGCGCCGCCTCGGGATGCTGGCGGAGCCCTACCACGAGGGCCGCCCGGGCAAGCTGCTGAAGGTAGCGCGTGGCCTGACCGCGGGCGGTGCCGCAGCGGCCGTGGTAGGCCGGCGCAACCGGGCGGTGTCGATCCTCGGCGGTGTGGTGCTTGCGGCCGGCTCGGTGCTGACCCGCTTCGGCGTGTTCCAGGCCGGGTTGGCATCGGCCAAGGACCCCAAGTACACCGTGGTCCCGCAGCGTGAACGAGCCGATGCCCGCGCGCACACCGCCACGTACAGTGCCAAGGTGTGACGACCACACCCGATCGGCTCCGACTGACCCAGCTCGCACACGGCGGCGGATGCGCCTGCAAGGTGCCGCCCGGCGAGCTCGAGGACGTGGTCGCCGGCCTTGCCCAGCCCGGGCTCAGCATGACCGGCGGCGACCGGCTGCTGGTCGGTCTCGAGCACGGTGACGATGCTGCGGTCGTGCGTCTCGACGGCGACCGCGCGATCGTCGCGACGGCCGACTTCTTCACCCCCGTCGTCGACGATCCGCACGACTGGGGCCGGATCGCCGCGGCCAACGCGATGTCGGACGTCTACGCGATGGGCGGGGAGCCGCTCGTCGCGGTCAACCTGCTGGGCTGGCCGCGCGAGCAGGTCCCGTTCGAGCTCGCGCGGGAGGTGCTGGCCGGCGGGCTGCGCGTCGCCACGTCGGCGGGCTGCTACGTCGCCGGTGGTCACAGCGTCGACGACCCCGAGCCCAAGTACGGCATGGCGGTGACCGGTGTCGCCGACCCGAACCGACTGATGCGCAACGACGCCGGCCGGGCCGGCCTGCCGCTGACGCTGACCAAGCCGCTCGGGCTCGGCGTGCTCAACAACCGTCACAAGTCGACCGGTGAGGTCTTCGAGCACGCCGTCGACGCGATGGTGACGCTCAACCGCGAGGCGTCGCGATCCGCGCTCGCCGCCGGCATCGACTGCGCCACCGACGTGACCGGGTTCGGCCTGCTCGGGCACCTGTTCAAACTCGCCCGTGCCAGCGGGGTGAGCGCGGTCGTCGATGCGGCCGCCGTGCCCTACCTCGACGGTGCCCGGACGTCGCTCGCCGACGGCTTCGTGCCGGGCGGCTCCAAGCGCAACCTGGACTGGGTGCGTGCTGAGCTGAGCACGAGCGTGTCCGACGACGAGCTCTTGCTGCTCGCCGACGCACAGACCTCCGGTGGTCTGCTGGTGGCCGGCGAGCTGCCGGGGCACCCGGTCATCGGCGAGCTGGTGCCGCGCGGCGAGCACACCCTCGTCGTGCGCTGACCGTCGGGGCTCACCTGCGGCTGAGGCGCAACGTCGCGTACGCCGCTGCGAGGCTGATCGCCAGCACGCCGCAGACTGCCTCGTTCACCGTGAGCCGGGTGGTGAGCGGCGGGCTCAGTGCGGTGGCGAGCAGCAGCGCCGCCCCGCAGACCGCGGGGATGACACACCACGCGACGTGGCGACGGATATCGCGCAGCGCCAGGCCGGTGACCAGCAGCAGGCCGGCGACGGCGTAGTCGCGGAGCACCACGTCGTTGCCCGTCTCGGTGTCCAGGTTGTGCAGCAGCATGGGCGCGAGGACCATCCAGGCCGCCAGCACCACCATGGCGATGGCGAAGAACCGCAGCCGTGCGGACGGCGGCGCGGGGTCAAGATAGGCCCCTTGGGCAGCGCCGGCGTTGACGGTGACGGCGCTGTCCGGCGTCGGCGCCGGCACCGAGAGCTTCGTCCCCGCCCGCACTCCGCGGCGCTGCTCGCTCCCGTCGGTGTCCTCGCCGTCACCGGGGTCACCCGGCGAACCGCCCTGGACGTCCTGCAGGATGCCGGAGAGCAGGCCGAGCACGGCGCCGGCAGCAATGAGCGCGGCACCGACCCATCCCCAGGGCCGCCACGCGATGACGGTCATCGCGACGCCCACCACGACCATCCCGATGATCGCGGCGGCGAACCCCGTCCAGATCCCCCGTGGCCGCACCTGCGGCATCACCCACCTCCGCGTCGCTCGCCCTGGTCGCTGCGCATCCGATCCCTGTGTGGGTGCCTACCCACGTCGGGGCGGGCTGACGCGTCAGACCCGGCGCAGGACCGCGACTACCTTGCCGAGGATGGTCGCCTCGGCGCCGTCGATGGGCTGGTAGACGTCGTTGTGGGGGAGCAGCCACACCTTGCCGGCCCGCTTCTGCAGCGTCTTGACGGTCGCCTCGCCGTCGATCATGGCCGCGACCATCTCGCCGTTCTCGGCGGTCGGCTGTTGGCGGATGGTGACCAAGTCGCCGTCGCAGATGGCGGCATCGATCATCGAGTCGCCCTTGACCTCGAGCAGGAACAGCGTGCCGTCGCCCACCAGCGACCTCGGCAACGGCATCACCTCCTCGACGCGTTCCTCGGCGAGAATGGGGCCGCCGGCGGCGATGCGGCCGACGACGGGCACGAACGTCGCCTCCGGCCGGGCGTCGCCGATGCCGGTGTCGTCACCGACGGGGGAGATGGAGGCGCCGACTGTGCGGGCCGCTCCGGTATCAGGATGCAGCACCTCAAGGGCCCGCGGGCGGTTGGCGTCCCGACGGATGAAGCCCTTGGACTCCAGCATGTGCAACTGATGGGAGACGCTGGAGGAGCTGGTGAGGCCCACCGCCTCGCCGATCTCGCGCATGCTCGGCGGGTATCCGCGGTCCTCCACGGAGTCGCGGATGACGTCGAGCACTCGACGCTGTCGCGGTGTGAGGCCGGTCGCGTCAGGGGGGCCGTCGGGAAGCTCGCGGACGGTGGCCTGCTTGTCGGAACCGGCTGCCTTCTTGCGCGGCATCAGTGTCACCCCTTGCTGGTCTGCCCCGGACGCGTCGCGCCGGTCGGTTGCGTTGAGTCGACCGTAGACCACATGCCGGGCGGTTTCAAACACCTGTTCGACTATGTGGACGCATGCGTGTCACGGTGACGGGTCGAACAATTGTTCGCCAAAGTGCGTGACTTTCCCGGCGCGATCAGGTAGAACCGAACAGAAGTTCGAATCGAACTTGCATTCGAGAGCATGCGGCCGGGCCGGGCGTTGAGAGCGTCTGCCGACATCGTCGCCGCCGGGCTGTCGGTGCTCTGGTCTAGAACTTCTGCCAGCGAGTGTCCACCGATTCGGGAGGTCCCACGATGAGCACGATCACGATGACCGGCACGGCGCATCCTGCCGGTGCAGGCACCCGGCCGGCCGGTGGACTGCGGCTGACCCGGCGCGGCCGACTCGCGCTCTTCCTGACGTGTCTGGCCATGGCCTGCGCGGTGCTGGTGGCGGTGGCGGGCGCGGCGCTCGGGGCCGGCGAGCCGGTCCCGACGGAGGTGGTGACCGTGCAGCCCGGCGACACGCTGTGGGGGATCGCCTCGCAGGTTGCCCCGGGTGCGGATCCGCGCGAGCTGATCGACCAGATCCATGAGCTCAACACGGTTGGCGCCAACCTGCAGGTCGGCGACAAGCTCGACGTGCCGGTCAGCCCTTGACGGCCCAGGCCGTCGTGCCTGCCCACGCACAGCGCAGGCCCCCTTCGCGACGCTGTCTGTGACAGGGACCCAGGGGGGAGTGGGTCGGACGCCGTGGCGAAGGGGGCCGCGCGATGGTCACCGCGGGGGGTGCAGCAACCACCACAGACGTTAGACCACGATGGAGCACTGACGACGCCGAATCGCACAATCCGCGCACATTTAGTCGCCGAGCGTGACCAGTGTAAGACTGGAGACATGAGCACGGAACGCAACGTCATCGGTGGCGAGCTGCAGATTTGCGGCACAGATCCGGTCACAGGCTTCTTTCGTGACGGATGCTGCCGGACCGGTCCGGAGGATCAGGGCAGCCACACCGTGTGCGCGGTGGTGACGGCGGAGTTCCTGGAACACCAGCGTGCGGTCGGCAACGACCTGGCCACGCCGATCCCGGCCTACGGGTTCCCTGGCCTGCAGCCGGGGGACCGGTGGTGCGTGGTGGCGGTCCGGTGGCTGCAGGCCTACCACGCCGGCGTGGCGGCTCCCGTCGTGCTCGCCTCGACGCACGAGCAAGCGCTGGAGGTCATCGAGCTGGAGACGCTCGAGCGACACGCCGTCGATGTCCCCAGTGACCCCGGCTCGATCGTCTAGGCAGTGTTCCCCAGCCGTGCGGTCTACGACGTGACAGCGACTTGTCCACGGCTCTGCGAACGCGGTCCGTCGCCTCCTGGGCGGATGTCGGTATCGAAGATCTCGGTCGGCAGGAACAGCGAGCAGCAGGCGTTCGGCAGGTCGACGACTCCCCCGATACGGCCCTCGATCGGGGACGTACCGAGGATGAGGTAGGCCTGCTCGCCGGTGTAGCCCCACTTCTTCAAGTACTCGATCGCGTTGAGGCAGGCATTGCGGTAGGCCTGGGTGGCATCCATGTAGAGGTTGGTGTCGTCTCGGTGGTCTACCGAGATCCCGATGAACGTCAACCACTCGGAGTACAGCGGCTCCACCCGGCCGGGCATGAACACCGGGTTGGTGGTGATGCCGTAGGTCTCCATGCCGCCCTTGATCAGGTCGACATGGAAGTCGATGTAGCCGCCCATCTCGATGGCGCCGCAGAAGTTGATCTCGCCGTCTCCCTGGCTGAAGTGCAGGTCGCCACCGGAGAGCAGGCCGCCGTCGACGAAGACCGGGTAGAAGACACGGCTGCCGCGGGTGAAGTTCTTGATGTCGTGGTTGCCGCCGTTCTCGCGGGGTGGGACGGTGCGAGCTCCCTCGGCGGCGATCTTGCCGAGCAGGTCACCGCCCGCAGTGCCGCCGAGGGTGTTCTCGACCAGTGGCGGCAGCGCCAGCGGTGGCACTCGCTGCGGATCGGTGTCGATCAGTGCCTGCTCTCGGGCATTCCACCGTGCCAGCAGGTCAGGTGATGGAGCCGTGCCGAACAGTCCGGGGTGGGTGATGCCGGTATAGCTCACGCCCGGGACGTGGCGGGAGGTGGCCTGCTGGCCGCGGAAGTCCCATACGGCCTTGTAGGCGTCCGGGTAGTAGTCGGTGAGGAAGCCGCCACCGTTGACCTTCGCGAAGATCCCGGAGTAGCCCCAGCCCTCGCCACAGTTGTCGCCGGTTGTCTGCGGCACGGGACCGAGGTCGAGGATGTCGACCACGAGCAGGTCGCCGGGTTCCGCGCCCTCGACAGCGATCGGCCCGGACAGCATGTGGCAGGGGGACAGGTCGACATCGCGCACGTCGTTGGCCGAGTCGTTGTTGCCGATCTGACCGTCGGTCCACTCCTTGCACTCCACGCGGATGTCGCTGCCCGGCTTGACCGTGACGGCGGCGGGGATGTCGGGGTGCCAGCGGTTGTGACCCGGCACGGCTTGGTCCCGCATGGACTTGCTGTAGTCGACGCTGAAGACAACTTCGGGCATGGTGGGGTCCTTTCAGTTGCTGACCGGCGGCTATGCGGCCGGTTCTGGCGTTGCGGCGAGGATGCGGCCGAGGGGGATGGCGAGGGTGAGGAGGAGGGCGCCGAGGACGGCGAGGGTGATGGTGACGGCGGTGGTGTCTTCCCACCAGCCGACGAGGAGGAGGAAGGCGGGGACGCCGGCGGTGATGATGCC
>DASSKO010000189.1:0-2176 GCA_035690425.1 Nocardioidaceae bacterium | reverse complement strand
GCGCCGACGAAGAAGTTGATGGGTGCGGCGCCGCGGCCGCTGATGTGACCCAGCAGCATGACGCCGTTGACGAAGAGCACGATGCCGACGTAGAGCAGCCCGACCGATGACATCGCTTCAGCTCCGCGGCAGCGGCGGATAGGGACACAGCATCATCGCAAGCTCCTCAGTTTCAGCCAAAATAGATTCAGATGAAACTAAAGTCAAGGTGCTGTGGCCAAGGTGCTGTGGTCAGGGTGCGGTCGCCGGCTGGTTCCCGAACGTGAGCGGCTCAGAGAGACGCAAGAACGTCGAAGTCATAGCCGTCGGCCGCGGCCAGGTGCACAGGTTGCCGCAGGTGACCGCGGTCCATGCTCATCGGTCCGCGGGGGCCGTCGTACCCGAGTCCGGCAGAGCAGGCCACCATCCGGCGCACGTCGAGGCTGTCAGCCTGGCGGGCCAGCGCGGCCAGGGTCATGATGCCTTCATAGCAGGACTCTGCGGCATTGTTCAGCGGTGGCGCGTCGGCGCCGTGCTGCGCGACGTACGCGCCGACGAGGTCGATGGCTCCGCCGGTCGCCATCGACCGGAAGAACGCGGCGGAGACGAAGAGGTTGTGGACTGCGCCCAGGCCGCTCGCCAGCAGCATGTTCTCTTCCATCAGCGGCGTGAAGCGCGCCATGTCGGCGTCCAGCCCGGCAGCGGCGAAGGCACGGTTGAATCGGACGGCGTCCTGGCCCACTAGATACAGCAGGACTCCATGGGCGGCGCTGGCACGCACGCGGTCCACCACGGCGGCGAAGTCGTGGGATCCGAGCGGCACGTACGCGGTGCCGGCCACCTGGAGGTCGAGCTCGTGGGCGAACTCCAGCGTTGCCGCCACCGACGCGCGCGGCCACACGTAGTCGTCGCCCACGATGAACCATCGGCGCAGGCCGTGATGGTCACGCAGCCAGCGCAGCGCCGGAGCGATCTGTTGCCGTGGCGTCTCGCCGGAGCAGAAGATTCCGTGACGACGCTCGCCACCTTCGTACAACGAGGTGTAGACGTAGGGCACTCTGTCGGCAACCACAGGTGCGAGCCCGTGTCGTATCGCCGAGATGTGCCACCCCGTGATCGCATCGACGCTCCCGTCGTCGACGGCTCGGCGGACGTCCGCGGCGACGTCGTCGGTGGGAGCGCCACCGTCGATCAGCTCGACCGTGACCTCCCGCCCCAGCACGCCCGTCTCGTTGAGCTGGGCGACGGCGGTAGCGGCCACGGCCTCGCAGGACGGCCCGAAGATCCCAGCCGGGCCCTGCAGCGGCACCACCAAACCGATCCGCACGGTGCAATCCCCGTCCTCCCCGACCTGTATGCCCTGGTCGGACCAGCACCGGCGCAGAACCTGCGATACTGGACTCGCGATATTGGGCGGACAGGTTGTCCCACTATGGCCAAGGTCCCAGGCTTTTGTACAGGCCCGTCGGGGTATAGGTCCGTCGAACCGGTCGAGGGGTACGCGCGAGAGAGGCGGAAGCCGCATGAAGCAGGCCAACCACACACCGCCGTACTCGAGCATCGACCTGTTCCACTTGGCGCTTACCTCTCTGAGATCTCAGTGCGAGGAGCCGCTGGCCGACCACGGGCTGACCGTCGACCGGTGGCGGGTTCTGCGCCTGCTGGCCGAGCGTGGCCCGCAGTCGATGGCCGAGCTCGGTGTCGCCACCGGGATCTCGGGGCCGACCCTGACCCGTGTCGTCGACCGTCTCGTCGAGGACACGCTGGTGTATCGCAACGTCGACAGCGCCGACCGCCGACGCGTCCGGGTGCATGTCGGCGACCGGGGACGCCGGCTGTGGCGCAAGCTCGGCCCCAGGCTCAACGAGCTCGAGCGCAGCGCGCTCTCGGCGCTGTCCGACGACGAGACCCAGACCCTGCACCGCTTGCTCTCGACGCTCGCCGACTGAGACCGGAGGCCGGCTGGTCTGGACGGCGGCGGCATCGGCCGCTCTCAGGCAAGGGCCGGGGGTGCCGCGCCGGTCGATGGGTCCGTGGTCGGTGTGGGGTGCGTGGGTGCGGCGAGGATGCGGCCGAGGGGGATGGCGAGGGTGAGGAGGAGGGCGCCGAGGACGGCGAGGGTGATGGTGACGGCGGTGGTGTCTTCCCACCAGCCGACGAGGAGGAGGAAGGCGGGGACGCCGGCGGTGATGATGCC
>DASSKO010000188.1:0-38806 GCA_035690425.1 Nocardioidaceae bacterium | reverse complement strand
CCAGCAGGTCCGGGCGCTGTCGCGGACCAGGGCGAGGGCGTCCCCGAGGGCCACGCCGACCCGCTCCAGCCGGCCCGGGTCGGTGTCGTCGACCGCGGCGCGCAACGCGTCACCGGCGTCGGCGAGATCATCGGCTGCGGGGCTGTCGTCGTCGACGAAGTTGCGCGCCCGTCTGGCGGCGCGTTCCACCATCAGCGGCGACAGCTCCTGGGTCGCGGCCTGCGTCACCCGCGCGGCCAGCTCGTGGGCCTCGTCGACGATCACCGCGGCGTACTCGGGGATCATCGGGACGCCGTCGATGGCGTCGATGGCCAGCAACGAGTGGTTGGTGACGATGATCGAGGAGGCCATCGCCCGCTCGCGGGCACGCTCGGCGAAGCACTCGACGCCGTAGGCGCACTTGGCGGCGCCGAGACACTCGCGCGCGGACACCGAGATCTGCTGCCAGGCACGCTCGCCGTGTCGGGGCGCGCTGTCGCGGTCGCCGGGTCCGTGCTCGGTCGCCTGCTGCTCGGCCCACGCGCGCAGGTCGACGACCTCAGCACCGACGCTGCCGGTCGGCATCTCCACCAGGGCGCCATGGTCGTCCGGGACGCCCTCACGGGTGCGGTGCAGGCAGGCGTAGTTGCTGCGGCCCTTGAGCACCGAGTAGGTCGGGTGCTCGCCCAGTGCGTGGTCGGCGGCGTCGAGCAGCGCGGGGATGTCGCGCTCGACCAGCTGGTGCTGCAGAGCCAGCGTCGCGGTGGCGATCACGACCCGGTCGTCGTGCAGCATCGCGGGTACCAGGTACGCCAGCGACTTCCCGGTGCCGGTGCCGGCCTGCACGAGCAGGTGCTCACCGGACTCCAGCGCCCGCGTCACCGCCTCGGCCATCTGAATCTGGCCGGGGCGCTCCTGACCGCCGAGCGACCCGACGGCGGCCGCCAGCACCTCCCGTGCCGACGGCGTGCCGGCGTACTCGGGTGCGGGGTCAGAAGTCACCGCACAACGCTATGCCATCCCGGGCGGGCGGCGCGTGCGCCATCCCCAGGATGCGGGCGCCGGACATGCGTGAGGCGCCGATCCTCACCAGGAGAATCGGCGCCTCACGACAGAGTTTCACCGCACGGCGTGGGTCAGTCGGCAGCAGGTGGCGTGACGCGGATCAGCGCCGCCTTGTTGCCCTTCATCGCCTTCTTCACCGTGAGGACGGTGCCGTAGGCCACGTTGTCGTCGGCCGGGTCACCGCTGCCCAACGGCGACGGGAAGCCCTGCAGCTGTGTGCCGTAGAGCTCCGTCGCCGGGCTCCCGTCCGGGTTGACCACCCGGGTCGAGTACGGCGCATTACCGCGCGAGGGCACTACGACCGACGCGTCCAGGTCACGGAAGTACAGCCCGTCCGGCCGTGACTCGATGCCGGGCACCCAGCCCTTGGCGTCGGTGAACGTCCGCACCGGTGCCTGCGGCTCGTAGTCGGCGCAGTACTCCTCGAACGACGCGTCCGCGAGGCACTCGGTGAACTCGTACGTCGGGTGCAGCCCGAAGGCGGCGTTGGACGACTGCGGCCGGGACGGCAGGTTCTTCAGCACCGTCGGGTCGACGGCACCCGCCTCGCCGTGGCGACGCAGCGGGTCGAAGTGGCTGTCGACGATCAGCAAGCCACCCTTGGCGCCGCCGCTGGGCAGCGTCGTGAAGTTCGCGGCCGGGTGGTTGGTGACGTCCATGCCGTTGCCGTAGGCCGTGTTCCGGTACCACACCAGCATGCCCGGCGCGTTGTACTTGATCTTCTCCACCTTCCACGCATCCGCGGAGTACGTGGTGTCGTAGGTGTACTTCAGCCCCTCGTCGAAGCCGTCGAAGTTGCGCCACTCGGCCAGGTAGAACTGCGCCTGGATCTGCGTGCCGGTGTCGATCCGCCAGCCTTCGCCGGTGGTGTCGGTCCAGGTGCCGTTGACCTTCGTCCACCCGTTGTCCCCGGACTCGACGTCGTCACTCCAGACGGTCTCACCGCCCGCGGTGACCGCGAAGTCGTCGGCGAACCAGCCACGCTCCTGGAACGCAGCGTCCGTGGCGTAGCGCAACCGCACCTGCACCGTCTGGCCGGCGTAGGCGGACAGGTCGGTGTAGTGGTGGGCCCAGCCCCCGGTGCTGCCGGTCAGGCCGTACTTCTTGCCACCGAAGTCGGCCATCCGGCCGTTCGGGTCGCCGTAGCCGTCAGGGGTGGAGACCTCCTCGCCGGCCTCGTTGTAGACCTTCTGCTCGGTCCAGGTGGAGCCGCCGTCCGTGGAGACCTCGACGAAACCGAAGTCCCAGTCGGCCTCGATGACGTAGTTGTTCCACATCCAGAACTTGGCGTCGGTGGCGCCGGCGGGTACGTCCACCGAGCGCTCGATCTTGTTGTCGGCCCAGGACTGGTCGCTGCCGGTCCACCACATCTCCTCGCCGCTGTGCGGCTCTGCCAGCACCTGGGTCTTGTCCGGCAGGTTGACGATGACGCCGTCCTGGCTGCCCTTCAACGGCCGGGAGTTCTGCCCGACCTTCACCGTGCGCGGGTCATCACCGGGCTCCAGCTCCACCGGGTCCGCCCAGCCGAGCACCCACTTGTCCCACAGACCCATGTGCGTGGGCATCGACTGGAAGATCGGTCCCGCGTGTGAGCCGGAGGCCATCAGGTCCCAGAAGTCGATGTCGGAGTCGGCGGCACCGGAGGTGTCGTAGAGGTCGGGAAGCCCCAGGTCGTGGCCGTACTCGTGCGCGAAGACGCCGACACCGGAGTCCTCGGGCTGCACGATGTAGTTGGACAGCTTCAGGTCCGTGCCGGGAATCGGCGCCCCGCCGGTGACCGCCGAGGAGTGCGCCCAGATCGCGTAAGTGCCCTGCGCGCCACCGCCACCGGACTTGTCCTCACCGGCGTGCACCAGCACCACGTGGTCGATCACGCCGTTGGGCTCGTGCAGGTTGCCGTCGCCGTCGGCATCGCCCTGGTCCTCGATGTCGTAGTCGGCCCACGGGAAGTCGGGCTTCATCTCGGCCAGCTTGGCCACGGCGTCGATGGCGAGCGCGCCCGCGCCGAGCGGGTTGTCCGGATGGCCCTGCATGCCCTGCGGCGGACCCGCGACCCACTCGCCGGTGTCGGGATCCTGCGTGCAGGTGTTGGCGCCGTACCAGGCCTCGGAGTGCTCGACCTGGACCCACGGGGTGGCCGAGCCGGTCACCGTGTAGGCGCCGTGCGACATCTCCTCGTACATGTTCTTCATCGTGTAGCCGGAGATGTCGATGCCGCGACGCCCGTCGGGGCCCTTCAGGTCCGGACGCACCCGCTTCACCACGCCCCGGTCGGTGTAGAGCATCCGGTTGTAGAAAGCGGAGGAGAAGTCCGGCACCCACATCGAGTTGTTGTCCTTGTGCTCGAGCGTGGCCGGGTTCGGGATGTTGTTGTGCAGCGGGCCGTTGGTAACCTTCCCCGGCACGCAGGTGCGGTCGCCGAACACCGTCTTGGGCACCATGACGTCGGTGAAGTCGTCGTTCGCGTTCGGGTTGAACTCGACGAGGATCGTCAGCAGCTTGGCCTCAGTGGTCTGCTTCGCATCCTTGTACCGGTTGGCCTTGATCTCCTGCGGGCTCTTGCCTGTCTCGATCGCCCGAGCCTCCAAAGCGGCGAGCTGGCGCGCCGTGACCGGGTTGCCGGCCGCGTGCTTGGCGTCGAAGGCCTGCGCCTGCTCGATCGCCTCGGACGTCTGCTCGCGCTGCTTCTCGCCGAGTTTGGCGGAGGCGCCGTTCTCGTTCTGGATGCGTGGTGCGACGTAGTTGATGTACTCCTTGGACCGGCTGCTGGCGTCTGGAGACACCTGCGTCGGCTCCGCGGCCACTGCGCCCGCGCTCGTGTCACTCGTCGCCAGGCCAGTGGCGAGAAGCGCGAAAGCGGGAACTGCAGCAGCGAGGCGGAACCGAGAGACACCGTGATGACGGTGGATCATCTCTCCCCTTTCGCCCGGGTCGTCCCGGGGTGTGACCGCTGACGCGCGACACTGTGACATCGGTCGCCCAGTCATGGCAAGTGCTGTAACGCTCCGTGCACGTGCTCGTAGTGCCCTCCCGCGGTTTGGCGGTAGCATCACCGGCTACGAGAGGTTGGTGGTGTCCCATGGTGATGAGCGGACAGAACGGGCACACGTTCCGCAGCACGGTGCGGACGGCAGGAACGCCGAGGCCTTCGCCGAGGAGATGCGCCACCGGACTGAGCGGCCTCGTCTGCCCCGGAGCCGGGTCGGCAAGGCTCTTCTCGCGGTGGTCGTGGTCGCGATCATCGTGGTAGCTGCGCTGAACGGCTGACGCCCGTGACTGATCGTCGCGTCCGGTGCCACGTCGTAGTGCACGGCAGCGTGCAGGGAGTGTTCTTCCGTGACGGCTGCCGCCGGCAGGCCGAGCGGCACGGTGTCTCCGGGTGGGTGCGCAACGACACCGCAGGCACCGTCTCCGCCGTCTTCGAGGGCGACCCCGCCGCCGTCGAGGCGCTGGTCCGCTGGTGCCGCAGCGGGCCGGAGCAGGCCGTCGTCGAGCACGTCGACACCACCACCGAGCACCCGACCGACGAGACCGGTTTCGCGGTCCGCTGAGCAGTGGGCGGGCTGGTTCAGTCCTGCTCTCGCTGCGCCGTCGCGTGCTGCCCGTCGTGGTCGAACCGCACCCGGACGGTGGCGAAGTCCTTGGTGCGTTGGGCGTTCGCGTACGACGTGTAGGCGCGCATGTCGGCGTCGGTGAGGTCGACGTCGTCGGTGAACGGGGCCAGCAGCGCCCGCGGGTAGAGCCGTCTTGCCCGCACGACGTTGACCTCGATGCACAGCACGGTCAGGATCGCGCCGGCATACATCCACACCAGCAGGCCGAGCACCACCGCGAAGACGCCGGTGGCGACGCTCGATCCCCGGACGACCTGGTCGATGAACCGGACACCGAGGATCTGCATCCCCTGCCAGAGCAGTGCGGCCAGCACGGCGCCTGCTACGTCGTCCCTGAGCCGGTGCGCATCGGTGGTGGACATCCAGAACAGCAGGGTCAAGAACCCAGCGGTGAACACCAGAGTCGTGGCCCTCACCGCCCACAGCGGCCATCCACCGAACGTCATGCCGAGCACGTCGACGTCGGCGGCCAACGCCGTCAGCACCGCGGTGGCGAGCAGCGCCACCGCCGCGACGCAGAGCAGCCCGAGCCCGCGCACCCGCAGCATCAACGGGTTCGGGCGATGGTTGCGCGGCACTGCCCAGGCGACGTTCAGGGCATTCTGCGCCTGGACCGCGATACCGAGGGCCCCGTAGAGCACGCCGATGGCACCGATGACCAATGCCAGCCCGCTCCCCGGCAAGCCGCTAGGGGCACTGAGCTGGTCCCCGATGATCGGGAACTGGCCGAGCGCGGAGTCCAGGATCGTGGACTCCAGCTGCGGACTGCCCTGCAGCACGAAGCCCAAGATCGACGTACCCAGCAGCAGCAGCGGAAAGGTCGACAAGAAGGCGAAGTAGGTGATCAACGCGGCGAGGTGGTTGCCCTGGTCGTCGAAGAACTTGTAGACCACCGCGAGCGGGAAGCCGACGACCGGATGCCGGCGCTGGAACCGGTCCAGCCCGCCGGCTCTCAGCGCGTCGGTGCCGCGGCGAACCGCTCCAGCTCCCCAGCCAGGCCGGCGTGCACCCGCGCCCGCACCCGAGTGCCCTCAGGCGTGTGGTCGAGACCGAGCACCTCGCCGTACTCGTGCACCCGGCTGACCAGGTCCCCACGCTCGTAGGGCACCACCGCCTCGACCTCGACGGCCGGACGTGGCAGATCTGCCTCCACGGCGGCGAGGACGTCACCGATGCCCTCGCCGGTGCGGGCGGAGCAGACCACCGAGTGCGGCTCACGCTGCCGCAACCGCGCGAGCACCAGCGGGTCCGCGGCGTCGGCCTTGTTGATCACGACCAGCTCGGGCACCCGGTCGGCGCCGATCTCGGCGAAGACCTCCCGCACCGCGGCCAGTTGCCCCTCGGGGTCGGGGTGCGAGCCGTCGACCACGTGCAGCACCAGATCGGACTCGGCGACCTCCTCCAGCGTGGACCGGAACGCCTCCACCAGCTGGTGCGGCAGGTGCCGGACGAAGCCGACGGTGTCGGAAAGCGTGTAGACCCGCCCGTCCTCGGTCGTCGTCCGCCGCGTCGTCGGGTCGAGGGTGGCGAACAGCGCGTCCTCGACGAGCACACCGGCACGGGTCAACCGGTTGAGCAAGGAGGACTTGCCGGCGTTGGTGTAGCCCGCGATCGCGACCGCGGGAATGTCTCGGCTGCGGCGCTGCGACTTCTTCGTCGTACGCGCGGTCTCCAGGTGCTCCAGCTCGCGCCGCAGCTTGGCCATCTTGGCGGTGATGCGGCGACGGTCGGTCTCGAGCTTGGTCTCACCGGGACCACGGCCACCGATACCGCCGCCCTGCACACCGACCCGGCCACCGGCCTGGCGGGACAGGTTGCCACCCCAGCCACGCAGCCGCTGCATCATGTACTGCAGCTGGGCGAGCTCGACCTGGGCCTTGCCCTCCTTGGAGCGCGCGTGCTGCGCGAAGATGTCGAGGATCAGGGCAGTGCGGTCGACGACCTTGACCTTGATCTTGTCCTCGAGGTTCCGCAGCTGCGACGGCGACAGCTCGCCGTCGCAGATCACGGTGTCGGCGCCGCTCTCGGCGACCACGAGCCGCACACTGTCGACCTTGCCGCGGCCGATGTAGGTCGCGGGGTCGGGCTTCTGCCTGCGCTGGCTCAGCGCCTCGAGCACCTGCGAGCCGGCGGTCTCGGCCAGCAGTGCGAGCTCGGCCATCGAGTTGTCGGCGTCGGTAACGGTCCCCTCGGTCCAGACACCCACCAGCACGACCCGCTCCAGCCGCAGCCGCCGGTACTCGACCTCGGTGATGTCCTGCAGCTCGGTGGACAGGCCGACGACGCGGCGCAGCGACTGCCGCTCCGCCAGCTGCATCTCGCCGTCTTCGATATCCGGGAAGTCGATGCCCTCGGTGGCACGGTCCGCGTAGGTCTTCGCAGGTTCAGTCATAGGTATCCGTTACAACAGCTGTCGCACCGGGAGTGTTCCCGGATGACTCGATCGTCGCACGGCCGCGCTGCCAGGTCACCACGTTTTCCCCTCCCGCCGAGATCGCTGTTCTGCCTCACGGCTGGCCCCTCCGGCCGGGACCGTCAGTCCTCGTCAGCGGAGCAGCGCGGCCGAGGTCTCGCCCCGGGCAACGATCCGGGCCGGTCCGGCGAGGTCGACCCGGCCGTCCTCGTGCCAACGCACCTGCAGCTGCCCACCGGGTACGTCGACCCGGTGGTGCACCGGCAGCGGGACGCCGGCGTCGTGCGCGGTGGCGACGGCGGCCGCACACGCACCGGTGCCGCAGGAGCGGGTCTCCCCCGATCCGCGCTCGTGCACCCGCATCTCGATGTGCCCCGGGCGCAGTTCGTGCACGAACTCGACGTTGACGCCCTCGGGGAAGTCGGCCGGGTCGACGCGGGGAGCCTCCAGCAGTGCGCCGGCCTCGGCGAGGTCTTCGACGAAGACGACCGCGTGCGGGTTGCCCATGCTGACCTTGTGCGCCTGCCAGCGGCGGTCACCGACGCTGACCTCGACCCGGCCGAGCAGCTCCGCGGCGCCCATATCGACACTGAGCGAGCCGTCGGCGCCGTCGCGGGTCACCACCTTCGTGCCGCCGCGGCTGCCCACCAGCACGGGTTCGCCGGGACCGACCAGGCCCTCCTGCAGCAGGTGCAGCGCGAAGACCCGGACCCCGTTGCCGCACATCTGCGACAGCGAGCCGTCGGAGTTGCGGTAGTCCATGAACCACTCGGCGTCGGTCGCCGGGATGCGGGGATCGATCGCACGCATCGCCTCGGTGCGGATGACGCGCAGCACGCCGTCCGCGCCGATGCCGCGGCGCCGGTGGCACAGCGCGACCACGAGGTCGGAGTCGAGGGCGCCGTGCAGGGCGCCGTCGGGGTCGGGCAGCAGCACGAAGTCGTTCTGCGTGCCGTGACCCTTCAGCCAGCCGAAGGTTCCCATATCACGCCAGCGTAGCTCCCCGACTCGTCTGCGATCGCCCCACACGAGTCACCCGAGGGGCCGCAGACGAATCAGCGAGGAGGGCTGGGGTCGACGACGCCGGCATCACCGCCGCCGCGGCGCACCGGCTCGGCGGCGGCCTGCATGGTGCCGTCCGGCAGCAGCTCGATCGCGGTCGCCGCACCGATCTCCGACGTCGGCGAGAAGGTGTGCCCGAGCGCGCGGAGCTCGGCGCCGTACGCCTCGACGAAGGTGGTCTCCGCCGTCACGTCCTCGGTGTTGCGCTGGCTGGCCCGCGGCGCCGCGATCGCCTCCGGCAGGTCCATGCCCAGGTCGATCCGGTTGACCAGGGTCTGCAGCACGGTGGTGATGATCGTGGAGCCACCCGGTGAGCCCAGCGCCAGCCACGGCTCTCCGTCGTCCAGCACGATCGTCGGCGAGATCGACGAGCGCGGACGCTTGCCGCCCTCGATCCGGTTGGGGTCCTCGGGGTCGTAGACCGCACTGAAGTCGGTGAGCTCGTTGTTGAGCAGGAAGCCGCGGCCGGGCACGGTGATCGCGCTGCCGCCGATCTGCTCGATCGTCAACGTGTAAGCCACCACGTTGCCCCACTTGTCGGCGACGGTGAGGTGGGTGGTGGACAGGCCCTCGGTGTCGGGATGGGCGGTCGGCGCGCCGCTCCCGCCGCAGGTGGTGTCGTACTCGCCGTCGGCCTCGCCCGGCGCGACCGGCTTGGGTGCGGCCCGGTCGGAGTCGATGTTGCAGGCCCGCTCGGCGGCGAACCCGTCCGAGAGCAGCTCGGCCAGCGGTACGTCGACGAACTCGGAGTCACCGAGATACTTCGCCCGGTCGGCGTAGGCCAGGGCGCTGGCCTCCAGGTAGTGGTGCAGGGCCTGCACGCTCGACATCGCGCCGACGTCGAACTGCTCGAGGATGTTCAGCGACTCCCCGACCGTCGAGCCGCCGCTGGACGGTGGCGCCATCCCGTACACGTCCAGGCCGCGGTAGTCGTTGTGGGTCGGCGGCGGCCGCCGTACGTCGTACCGGGCGAGGTCGGAGGGCTTCATGAAGCCGGGCGGCACCGGCAGGTCAGTGCGGCCGGTGGTCGGCGGCGACTGCACGACATCGACGATCTCCTCCGCGATCGAACCGGTGTAGAACGCGTCCATGCCCTTCCGGCTCAGCAGCCGGTAAGTGTGCGCGAGGTCGCGGTTGCGGAAGACCGAACCGACCTCCGGTGCGGGCAGGTACAGCTGCGCGGTCGGCTCGATCGCGGAGAACCGGTACGCGTTCTGCGCGACCTGGTCGTGGAACGTCTGGTCGACGACGAAGCCGCGCAGCGCGAGCTTGGTCGCCGGCTTCAGCGCCTCGCCGAGCGAGTACGACCCCCACGTCTCGAGCGCGGCGGCCCAAGTCGCGGGGGTGCCGGGTACGCCGACCGACACGCCGCTGGTGACCCGTTCGGGGAAGAAGTCGTAGGGCTCGCCGGTCTCGGGGTTGATGAACGCGTCGTGCGGCATCGCCGCCGGTGCGGTCTCCCGGCCGTCGATCGTCTCGACCTCGCCGGTGTCGGCGTCGTAGTGCACGAAGAAGCCGCCGCCGCCCAGGCCGGAGCTGAACGGCTCGGTGACGCCGAGCGCGGCCGCGGTCGCGATCGCGGCATCGGTCGCGTTGCCGCCCCGACGCAGCACCTCCACCCCGATCGCGGTGGCCTCGGGGTCGACCGAGCTCACGGCACCACCGGTGCCGACCGCGACGGCGTTCTTCTCGGTTTCCCGTGGCCGCGCGTCGGCGTCGGGCGGTGCAGCGATGGTCAGCGCGGTCGCCGTGAGGCACACTGCGGCGGCGCCGGCGGTCAGACGGGCGGACGGTGCTGCGAGGGCGCGTGCTGACATAGCGATCTCCCGAGTGGGTGAGTCCTGCCGGGCCCTCTACCCCTATCAGCATCCCTGCACCGCGTCCAGGGCGGCGCTGACCCGGCCCGGGTCGTCGTACCCGACCCAGCGGATGCGTGGGTCCTTGCGGAACCACGAGTCCTGGCGCCGTGCGAACCGGCGGGTGGACCGCACGGTCTGCTCGCGCGCCTCCGCCTCGGTGCACTCACCGGCGAGGTAGCGCAGCACCTGGGCGTACCCGAGCGCGCGCGCGGCGGTGAGCCCCTCGCGCAGCCCGACCTGCTCGAGCCTGCGCACCTCCTCGACCAGGCCTCGCTCCCACATCTGCTGCACGCGCAGCTCGATCCGGTCGTCGAGCACCGGACGCGGTACGTCGACGCCGATCTGGCGGGCGGTGCCGTAGACATAGCTGTGCTCAGGCAGGGTCGCGGCGAACGGCCGACCGGTGATCGTGACCACCTCCAGCGCCCGGACGATGCGACGACCATTGGTGGGCAGGATCTGACCGGCCGACCGCGGGTCGACGGCCGCCAGCCGGGCATGCAGGTGGGCCGGCCCTGAGGTCTGCAACTGGCGCTCGAGGTCGGCGCGTACGGCGGCGTCGGTGCCGGGGAACTCGAACCGGTCGAGGACCGCGCGGACGTACAACGCCGAACCACCGACCAGGATCGGGACCACCCCGCGGCGTCGGCAGTCCTCGATCGCCGCCCGGGCTCGGACCTGGAAGTCCGCGACCGTCGCGGCCTCGGTCACCTCGAGGACGTCGAGCAGGTGGTGCGGGACACCGCGCCGCTCGGTCCGGGTGAGCTTGGCCGTGCCGATGTCCATGCCGCGGTAGAGCTGCATCGAGTCGCCGTTGACGACCTCCCCGCCGAGGGCGGCGGCCAGGTCGAGCGCCAGCTCGGACTTGCCCGCGGCGGTGGGGCCGACGACAGCGACCACGGGTGCAGCAGGCATGCGCGCTAGTCTTTCACCAACGCCGCTATGCAGCGGTTCCAGTCCAGACGGGAGGACCGGTCGATGAGCTTCTTCGACAAGTTCAGGAAGCAGGCAAGCGACGTCGTCGGCAAGCACGGCGACAAGATCAACGAGGGCTTGGAGAAGGCTGCCAACAAGGTCGACGAGCGGACCGGCGGCAAGCACACCGACAAGATCGACAAGGGCGTCACCAAGGCGAAGGAAGGCCTGGGCAAGCTCGACGACAAGAACGACGGCGACGCCCGCTGACGCATGTGCGTCCGTTGACCCACTGCCGTGGGTTTGCCCGCACTGCCAGCGGGAAGGCGACAGCCATGGCACCTGACGAATCGGACCGGCGCGAGGACCACAGCAGTGAGCCTCCGCCGCCGCAGGTCGACCCCGAGGGCTTCATGCAGGAGGCTCCGCGGACCAACGGCGGTGCGACGGCTCCGCCGGAGACCTTCGGGGTCGCCGGCGACCCGCAGACCGCCCGGGAGCAGGCGGCCGAGAGCCCGGATCCCCGCGGCGAGCAGGCGCCCGAGGAGGATCGGCTGAACGAGCCCAGCGCCTAGGCCGGCGAGCTCGCACACGAGCGCTACTCTTGACTGTCCGCCTGACTGGCCCGCCAGCTGACCACGGCATAGCCCACGCCGTACGGCGCGACCACGCTATGGGCTCGTGCGCTGATCGGCCGGTCCGCGGTCTGCGCCGCACCGGCCAGGGCGGCTAGCGCCGGCACTCCGGAACACCACAGCTCGCGCGCCAGGTTGGCGTCGAGGTCGAGCAGCTCGCGCACGTCGGCAGTGCACAGCGCTTCGGCCACCGCTTCGTCGAAGCCGAGCGCCCGCGGGTCGACGTAGCCGGGAGACGACTCGGTGCGTTTCGCCGACAGATCGGCCATCGCGAGTACGCCGACCCGGTCCCGCCCGGCCACCGTGCGCGCCGACCTCGCGGCGCACTCAGTCAGCGGCGTCTCGTCGCCGAGTCCGACGTACTCGACCCGCGGCCAGTGCCGCTCGAGACGGCGCCCGGCCGTTCGGGCATGCTCCAGCAGCCAGGCCCCGATGGTCAGCGACAGCGGCAGTGAGTCGTCACCGGGGTCACCGACGTGGGTCTCGACGCCGAACCGGCGCAAGGACCCGCCCGCAACGTCGCGGTCGACGGCGAGGTGCAGGTCCGCTCCGGCTCCCACCACCAGCAGCCGGTCCAGGCGTGCGTCGAGCAGCTCGCCGAGCGCCGCGAAGCAGGCCGTGCGGAGGTCGTCGAGGTCCCCCGCCGCACCGACGGCCACCTCGGGCACCAGCAACGGCGGGTGCGGACAGACCGCAGCAGCCACGAACACGATGTCGGAGCCTAACCCTAGGGTGGTCTCATGCGCCGCATCCGGACCGGAACCGTGCTCATCGACCATCCTGAGGGCACCTACGACAACGCGCACACCGCCGGGAGCGGGGCCGGTGGCTGCACACCGGTTCGCGAGCCGGACGCGCCCCATGCCTGCCTGGGCAGCCTCCGCCAGGCCCACGCGTGGGAGTGAGCCGCTTCGTCGTCGTGCCGGCGGCCTATGTCTATCTGCTGCGCGGCGGGTCGGTCCTGCTGCAGCGGCGCGCGGGCACCGGCTTCATGGACGGCCACTGGGCCGCGGCCGCGGGGCACGTCGAGGAGGGCGAGTCCGCCCCCGCCGCGGCGGTGCGGGAGGCGCGCGAGGAGGTGGGCGTGTCGGTGCGGGCCGGTGACCTGGTGCCGCTGTGCGCGATGCACCGGCGGCACTCCGAGGCACCGATCGACCAGCGTGTCGACTTCTTCTTCAGCTGTTCGCGCTGGGCCGGTGAGCCCGCGCTGCAGGAGCCCGACAAGGCCGACGACCTTGGTTGGTTCGACCTGACGGCGTTGCCGGCTGCCGTGGTCCCCCACGAGCGCGTCGTGCTCGAGCGGCTGTCGGCCGGTGCCCTGCCGCCCGTGCTCACCCACGGATTCTGACGCACCGATATCAATCTTCCTGGCGACTTCCCGCGCGGGTGCCCTCCTCGCGGGTGTCCTCGCGGGCGCGCCTGAGCATGTCCGCGACCAGGGTCATCGCCGCCTCCAGCAACTCGGACTCGGAGATGTCGTCGGGGTGCCGTGCATCCGGCGGGGTCGATGCCGGGATGAGGTCGCACAGGTCGCCGACGACGTCGTATTCCGCGTCCCGCAGCGCCTGCACGCTCGACCGGCTCCGCTCGCGCACTGCCGCGACGTCCTGGGGGCGCATGGTGAGGCGGGTGCCACCACGGGGCGCCATCAGCCCGTGCGCCAGGTAGTTCTGGATCCATTCGAACGGCGCCTGCCAGCCGGCCGCCTCGGCGTCGACCGCGTCGAGCAGGCGCGGGCCGAGCAGCTCGAGCAGCCGGGCCGACTCGGCTCCCAGCGACTCGCGCGCGGCGCTCACGTCGGTGCCGCACACCCCGGCTGGGATCAAGCAGGCGCGGGCGAAGCGTTCCCACAGCAGTGCCGGGTCGGATCCCCTCGGCGGCATCGTGACCACGTGCACCCGCTCGGGTGGCAGACCCGCGCCCCAGCGCTCCAGCACCACCGCGGGGTCGAGCACCGACCAGCGCCAGCGGCCCGAGGTTGCCTCCAGCGAGGTGACGAAGTCGTCGAGCGACGACGACTCCCCGCGCTTGAGCATCTCCTGCCAGGCGGCCGGCACCTGGCCCACGAGGTCGCGGGCGGTGAAGACCAGGTGCACCTCGGTGCCGCCGAGGTCGGCCAGCGCCGCGCGGGCTCGGCGCGCCGGCGCCATCGAGAACCACTCGTTGCTGAGCACGACCGTCCCGGGCCACGCCTGCGCCGCAGCCACCAGACGCTCCCAGTCGACGTGTCGCCGCCCCTGTGGCCCCTGCCGCACCCCGGTGGCCGCGCGCCCGTGGGCAGCCCGGCTGCTGCCCGGCACCAGCACACCATGCTCACGCAACCGCGGTTGGTTCTCGAACAGCACGGCCTGCAGATAGGTCGTGCCGGTCTTCGGCGCGCCGATGTGGAGGACGATGCGCTCAGCCATGCGGCCGCTGCTCCCTTCGCTGCCAACACCTGCCGGACCTTGGCAACCTTGTCGCGTATCTGGCAACCTCATCCGCGGCAGCGCAGCCTATCCTGCATGCCACCGTGGGGAACGCCGCCCGGGCCGATGGTCGAGGAGTCCTGTGAAGATCCGTATCTTGCAGCACGATCTGTACGGTGAGGGCGGCGGCGTGCTCACGGTGTCGTTAGGGCTGAGCGAGGAGCTGGCCCGGCGTGGACACGAGGTCGAGCTCGTCAGCATCCGCCGGCCTCGAGCTCCCAGCGTGCACAGGCTCCCCACCAACGTCGCCGTGACGTCGTTGACCCGTACGATCCCTGCGCACCTACGCAACGGCCGCCGCACGTGGCTGCGGCGCTGGCTGATGCGGCAGCCCAGCCGCATCATGCCGAAGCGCGAACCGCGCTACGACCACTACAGCCTTTACACCGATCTGGTGCTGGCCCGGTATCTGTGGTCGGTGCGCGACGGTGCGGTGATCAGCATGCAGCCCGGCCTCAACGTCGCGCTCGCACGCCTCGGCCGGAAACGTTACGTACGGGTCGCGCAGGACCACCGGCCCTACGTCAGCCGCGCGGGTGGGATCATCCGTGCCTACCAGCGGTACGCCGCCCGTCTCGACGCCTTCCTCGTGCTCACCGAGCAGGACACCCGCCGCTATAACGAAGTGCTCGGCCACGACGTGACCGTGCGCACGATGACCAACAGCACGCCTGAATACACCGGCGAGCTGTCGGACCAGCAGCACAAGGTCGTGGTCGCGGCCGGCCGCCTGAGCCGGAGCAAGGGCTTCGACCTGCTGGTCGACGCCTGGTCCCAGGTGGCTGCGCGCCATCCGGACTGGCAGCTGCGGATCTACGGCGAAGGCAGTCGACGGCCGGATCTGGAGGAGCAGATCCGCCGGCTGGAGCTGCAGAGCTCGGTCCGGCTGATGGGGTTCAGCACCCAGCTGCAAGCCGAGATGGCCGCCTCCTCCGTCTTCGTGCTCAGCTCTCGAGTGGAGGGCTACGGCATGGTGCTGGTCGAGGCGATGTCCTGCGGCGTACCCGTCGTCAGCTTCGACTGCCCCACCGGCCCGCGCGACATCATCACTCACGAGGTCGACGGTCTGCTGGTGCCCCACCGGGACGTGGACGGCATGGCGGAGGCGATCATCCGGATGATCGAGCTCGGCCCCGAGGGACGGCTGAAGCTCGGCGCTGCCGCGCGGGAGTCGGCGCAGCAGCGGAGCCCCTCCGTGGTCGTCACCCGGTGGGAGGAGCTGCTCGAGGGCCTGCTGGCCGGGAAGGCGCGCTGACCGTTCCGTACGTCTTTCACGGTCCCGTGGAAGACGTACGCGGTTTGCGGCCGACCGCGTACGTCTTCCACGGAACGGTGAAGGACGGTCAGGCGGCCTTGGCCGTGCGGCCCGGGAAGTACAGCCGCCACTCGTCCTTGAACCGGCGGGGCACCGACTGGCAGCCACGCTCGCGCAGGGCGCTGGCCACCCGCCGCAGGGTGCGCTCGGGCTCGACGTAGACGCCCTTCGAGCGAACGATGACGATCCGCCACCCCAGCCGGTCGAGATCTTCCCGACGGTCCAGGTCATGGTCCCACTGAGCATCGTCATCCGCGTGCTGCCGGCCGTCGTACTCGACGATCAACCTGAGATCGGGATAGCTGAGGTCGAAGCGCATCCACCAGGAGCCGTCAGCGTGTCGGAGAATCATGTTGACCTTCGGCTCGGGCAGGCCGGCCAGCACGATCAGCATCCGCAGCCTCGACTCCATCGGGGAGTCCACACCGCTGCGCACATAGCGGGCGGCTCGGCGAGCCGTCCGGGAACCCTTGCCGACCCATGCATCGGCAGCCTGCACCAGGCGCTGCGGTGTCGTTCGCTTCGCGGTGACCAGCGAGTCGCCGAACACCACCAGCTCGACAAGGTTCACCTCGGTGGCGAGGTCGAGGAAGGTCTGGGCCGGGTCGGTGACCCGAACGCCGCGGTACGTCACGATCGCTGCGGTGTCCTTGCGGTCGTGGTTGCGGATGCCCCTGCGTTGGCAGCGGCTCTGGGCAGCCGGTGAGCTGACGTGGGTAGCGAACTGCTCGGGAACCCAGCCGCTCCACATCTCGCCCGCGGTGAAATGACTGGCGTACGAACCCGCGGGGCTCACCATCAGCGCCGCCGTGGCGCGCAGCAACGGCGTGACCGGCACGCTCGCGGCCACATAGCTGTTGTAGAACAACCGTTGGTACCTCGGCCCGCGCAACTCGCGCACGCCGATACCGGCCAGGCGCGCCTCCGCCCGGGTGAAGGGCACCGACGGGTCGAGCTTCGGCTTGCGAACCGGTGGTTTGGCCATGCCTGCACAGCCTGCCGCGGATCGACGTACCGCGCTTTCGTTGTCCACAGGCCATCGGGCGGGGCGTCTTCTACGGAGCCGTGAAAGACGTACGCGATTTGCGCGCAACCCCGTACGTGTTTCACGGGACAGTGAAAGACGCCCGCGGGCAGGTCAGCCGCAGGGGCTCGACACCGCCGGCAGCGGGTCCGGGACGCCCACGCTCGGCATCCCGAGCAAAACGCCCTTCGGCGCAGCCGCGCGCGCCTCCCACGCGTCGCCGGCGCGGGTACGCCGCACGGACGTGACCGGCGAGTCCGACACCAGGTGGTGCGGTGCGGCGTAGGTGACCTCCGCCCGGACCATGTCGCCCGGACGCACGACCACCCCCGGAGCCGGCACGAAGTGCACCAGCCGGTTGTCCGGCGCCCGGCCGGAAAGCCGATGGGTCGCGGCGTCCTTGCGGCCTTCCCCCTCGGCCACCAGCAGCTCGACGGTGCTGCCGACGAGCCGCTGGTTCTCCTCCCAGGCGATCTCGTTGACCAGGTCCACGAGGCGCTCGTAACGCTGCTGCACGACCTGCTTCGGCAGCTGGTCGGCCATCTCGGCCGCCGGCGTGCCGGGCCGCTTGGAGTACTGGAAGGTGAAGGCACCGGAGAACCGTGCCTGCCGCACGACCTCCAGGGTCTGGCCGAAGTCCTCCTCGGTCTCGCCCGGGAAGCCCACGATGATGTCAGTGGTGATCGCCGCGTCGGGCATGGCCGCACGGACCCGCTCGATGATCCCGAGGTAGCGGTCGCGCCGGTAGGACCGCTTCATCGCCTTGAGCACCGGGTCGGATCCGGACTGCAGCGGCATGTGCAACGACGGCATCACGTTCGGAGTCTGCGCCATCGCCTCGATCACGTCGTCGGTGAAGTCACGCGGGTGCGGCGAGGTGAAGCGCACCCGCTCCAGGCCCTCAATCTGCCCACACGCCCGCAGCAGCTTGCCGAACGCAAACCGGTCGCCGAACTCCACGCCGTAGGAGTTGACGTTCTGCCCGAGCAACGTGACCTCGCTGACGCCCTCGGCGACCAGCGCCTCGATCTCGGCAAGCACCTCGCCGGGCCGCCGGTCCTTCTCCTTGCCGCGCAGCGACGGCACGATGCAGAACGTGCAGGTGTTGTTGCAGCCGACGCTCACCGACACCCACGCCGAGTACGCCGACTCGCGGCGGGTCGGCAGCGTGGACGGGAATACCTCCAGCGACTCCAGGATCTCCACTTGAGCCTCCTCGGCTACCCGGGCGCGCTCGAGCAGCACCGGCAGCGAGCCGAGGTTGTGGGTGCCGAACACCACATCGACCCAGGGCGCCTTCGCGGTGATCGTGTCGCGGTCCTTCTGCGCCAGGCAGCCGCCGACCGCGATCTGCATCCCGGGTCGCTGCGCCTTGACCGGCGCGAGGTGGCCGAGGTTGCCGTAGAGCCGGTTGTCGGCGTTCTCGCGCACCGCGCAGGTGTTGAACACGACGACGTCTGCCTGGTCGGCCTCGGGCGCGCGGACGTAGCCGGCGTCCTCGAGCAGGCCGGACAGCCGCTCGGAGTCGTGCACGTTCATCTGGCAGCCGTAGGTGCGCACCTCGTAGGTGCGGGCGGCGTCGGTGGTGGAGATCGCAGACATAACGAGCCCAGCGTACGGCGGGTGTGCGCGGCGGCCGAAATCACGCTGAGTAGTCCTATCGAGTTCATATCGATCTGCCGACCTTGGCGTGGAGGATGGCTACGGACCGTGCTGCCCCGCTAGGTTCGTCGCCATGACCGAAGCGGCACCGACAACCGACTCGACGGCACGGCCGGGGGAACCGCTCGTCGTGCTCGACGGCGTCAACAAGTGGTTTGGCGATCTGCATGTCCTACAGGACATCAACCTCTCCATCGACCGGGGCGAGGTCGTCGTCGTGATCGGGCCCTCCGGGTCGGGCAAGTCGACGCTGTGCCGCGCCATCAACCGCCTGGAGCCGATCGAGAAGGGCGAGATCCGCCTCGACGGCAAGCCGCTTCCCGCAGAGGGCAAGGAGCTGGCCGGTCTGCGCGCCGACGTCGGCATGGTCTTCCAGGCCTTCAACCTGTTCGCGCACAAGACCGTGCTGCAAAACGTCATGCTCGGTCCGGTGAAGGTGCGCAGGGTCAAGGATGCTGACGCTCGGGAGCACGCCCGGCAGCTGCTCGAGCAGGTCGGCGTGGCCGACCAGGCCGAGAAGTATCCCGCGCAGCTCTCGGGTGGTCAGCAGCAGCGCGTCGCGATCGCTCGCGCCCTGGCGATGCGGCCCAAGGTCATGCTGTTCGACGAGCCCACCTCCGCGCTCGACCCGGAGATGATCAAGGAGGTGCTCGACACCATGGTCGACCTGGCCAAGGAGGGGATGACCATGGTCGTCGTCAGCCACGAGATGGGCTTCGCCCGTACGGCGGCACACCGGGTGGTCTTCATGTCCGACGGGCAGATCGTCGAGGAGACCACGCCCGAGGAGTTCTTCACCAATCCCACGTCTGATCGCGCCAAGGACTTCCTCGGCAAGATTCTCAAGCACTGAATCCGCACACACTGAAGGGGAGACGATGCGTTTCACCAGAAGCACAGCAGTGGCCGGGGCCATCACGCTCGGCCTTGTCCTCGCGGCCTGCGGTGACGACGGCGGCGGCAGCAGCGGCGAGGCCGTCGACTATCCGGTCGTGGACAACCCGGACTTCGAGACTGGGACGACGATGGCCGACCTGGCCGAGCAGGGCAACATCACCATCGGGGTGAAGTTCGACCAGCCCGGCATCGGCTTCAAGCCGCCGGGCGAGGACTCGCCGGTCGGCTTCGACATCGAGATGGGCAAGATCATCGCCGGGCAGCTCGGTCTCTCACCCAGTGACATCAACTGGAAGGAGACCGTGTCGGACAACCGCGAGCCGTTCCTGCAGAACGAGGTCGTCGACATCGTGATCGCGTCCTACTCCATCACCGAGGACCGGCAGCAGGTCGTCGGTCAGGCCGGCCCCTACTACGTCACGGGTCAACAGCTCCTCGTCCGCGAGGAGGACAAGGACACGATCACCGGCCCCGACGACCTGCAGGGCGTCAAGGTCTGCTCGGTGACCGGCTCCACGTCGATCCAGACCGTCACCGAGGAGTACGGCGCAAACCCGGTGCCGTTCGACACCTACTCCGCGTGTGTGCGCCAGTTGCAGAACGGCACGGTCGACGCGGTCACCACCGACGGCGCGATCCTGCTGGGCTACGCCGCGCAGAGTCCGGACGAGCTCGAGGTCGTCGGCGACCCCTTCAGCGAGGAGCGCTACGGCATCGGCTACTACAAGGGTGACGTCGCGATGTGCGAGTTCCTGACCGAGTCGATCAACGAGTCGTTCGACAACGGCAGCTGGAAGGAAGCGTTCGAAGCCACGCTGGGCGAGTCCGGCATCGAGACGCCCGACCCGCCGGAGACTGACCCCTGCCCGACCTGATCCGCCTGGCAACCGGGGGGCCGTGTCCACCAGGCGCGGCCCCCACCGCCTTCTCACCCGTAGGAGTCGCAGTCCGTGGAGGAGTACCTGCCCGAGCTGGCCAGGCGCATGGTCGACGGTTTTGCCGTGACCCTGCAACTGCTGGGCTGGTCGGCGTTGTTCGCGAGCGTGGTCGGTGCCGCCCTCGCCGCGATGCGCGTCTCGCCGGTGCCGCCGCTGCGCGCATTCGGCACGTCGTACGTCAACATCTTCCGCAACACGCCGCTGGTCGTGCTGTTCATCCTCGCGGTCGAGGGTCTCCCGACGCTCGGTGTCATCATCTCGTTCAAGTGGTTCGCGATCATCACTTTGTCGACCTACACGGCGGCCTTCATCTGCGAGGCTCTGCGTGCCGGCATCAACACGGTCGACGTGGGCCAGGCTGAGGCGTCGCGATCCATCGGCATGACGTTCCGCCAGACGCTGGGCATCGTGGTGCTCCCGCAAGCTGCACGTGCCGTCATCCCGCCCCTGGCCAGTGTCTACATCGCGCTCACCAAGAACACCGCAATCGCCGCCGCCTTCGGCGTCACCGAGGCGACCGGCAAGCTCAGCAACCTGATCCGCGACTTCGCGCCCCTGCTGTATGCCTCCTTCTTCAGCATCGCGGCCGGCTACATCGCCATCGTGTTCGTGATCTCCGGCGTCGCCGCAGTACTCGAGCGGCGACTGGCGGTGGCCCGATGAGCTCGGTGTTGTTCGATACGCCCGGTCCACGGGCGCGCACCCGCCACCGCATCGGTACGGTGATCGGAGTCATCGCCATTGCCGGCGTGTTGGCGCTGGTCGGATGGAAGCTGTGGATCGAGGAGGCCATCACTCCCGACAAGTGGTCCTTCCTGACCGTGCCGGCGATCGTGACCGGTCTGGGAGAGGCTCTGCTCGTCACGCTGTGGGCGGCCGCCGTAGCGATCGTGCTGGCCGTGGTGTTCGGTGCGGTCTTCGCGGCGGGCCGCCTCTCGAACCGGGCCGTGGTGCGCTGGCCGTGTGTGGTGGTCGTCGAGTTCTTCCGCGCTGTTCCGCTGCTGCTGCTGATCTTCTTCTTGTTCATCGCATACGGTTCTACGCTCGGCGCGTTCGGCGCGCTGGTCATCGCGCTGATGCTCTACAACGGCTCTGTGCTCGCAGAGATTTTCCGTGCCGGCATCTTGGCCGTCCCGAAGGGGCAGAGCGAAGCCGCCTACTCGATCGGCATGCGCAAGCGCCAGGTGATGACGACGATTCTCGCACCCCAAGCCGTGCGCTCGATGTTGCCGGCGATCGTCAGCCAGTGCGTGGTCGCCCTCAAGGACACCGCGCTCGGCTTCACCATCGGTTACTCCGGGATCGTGCACGAGGGCGAGTTCATCTTCATCTCGCCGGTCTACAACAACCCCATCGCCGTGGGGATCGTGCTCGCCGTGGTGTTCATCGTGATCAACTACAGCCTGTCCCGGCTCGCAACCTATCTCGAGTCGCGGCTACGCCGCCGCGGCGCCTCGGCCGTGCGCGTCGTCGGGGGACCCGACCAGAGCGGGGCTGCAGTGTGACGAGGCCTGGAACGACCAGCGTCAGCGGGCAACCTCGGAGGCGCGCGACTCCCGCACCACCGTGATCTTGATCTGGCCGGGGTAGGTGAGCTCCTCCTCGACCTGCTTGGCGATGTCCCGGGCGAGCACCTGCGCCTGAATATCGTCGACGACGTCGGGGAGCACCATCACCCGCACGTCGCGGCCGGCCTGCATGGCAAAGACCTTCTCTACGCCGTCCCGGCTCAGCGCGATCTCCTCCAGCCGATGGAGCCGCTGCACGTAGGACTCCAGCGACTCTCGGCGGGCGCCGGGGCGTCCACCGCTGACGGCGTCGGCCGCCTGGGTCAGGACGGCCTCGACGGTGCGTGGCTCGACCTCGTTGTGGTGCGCCTCGATCGCGTGCACGACGTCGGCGTGCTCGCCGTACCGGCGGGCGAGGTCCGCGCCGACGATGGCGTGTGAACCCTCGTGCTCGTGGCTTAGCGCCTTGCCGATGTCGTGCAGCAGCGCCGCACGCACCACCAGCGTGCGGTCGATGCCGATCTCGTCGGCCATCATCCCGCCGGCGTGTGCAGACTCGACGAGGTGTTTGAGCACGTTCTGCCCGTAGGACGTGCGGTAGCGCAACTGCCCCAGCGTCTGCACGAGCGTGGGATGCAGGTCGGTGATGCCGAACTTGGTGGCCGCGTCCTCGCCAGCTCGCTGGCAGAGGCGGTCGACCTCGGCCGCCGACCGCTGATGGGTCTCCTCGATCCGGCTTGGGTGGATGCGGCCGTCGAAGACGAGCGCCTCGAGGGTGAGCCGCGCCGCCTCGCGACGCACCGGGTCGAAGCACGACAGCAGCACCGCCTCGGGCGTATCGTCGATGATCAGGTTGACCCCGGTGGTCTGCTCGAATGTGCGGATGTTGCGGCCCTCACGGCCGATGATGCGGCCCTTCATGTCGTCACCGGGCAGGTGCACGAGCGAGACCACCGACTCAGAGGTCTGTTCCGACGCCAGCCGCTGGATCACCGTGGCCAACACCGCGCGGGCACGGAACTCACCCTCCTCCTGGGCCGCCCGCTCGATCTCGCGGGTGCTGAGCACCGCCTGCCGCTTGGCGTCGTTCTCGATGCCGGCCACCAACTCCGCCTTGGCCTGCTCGGCCGTCAGGGACGCCGCGCGCTCGAGGACCGCGCGGCGGTCGGCCTCGATCTCGGCGAGGTCCGCGCGC
Source organism: Nocardioidaceae bacterium (assembly GCA_035690425.1). Taxonomy (GTDB): domain Bacteria; phylum Actinomycetota; class Actinomycetes; order Propionibacteriales; family Nocardioidaceae; genus DASSKO01. The sequence goes on along the minus strand of DASSKO010000188.1, from coordinate 16,257 downwards.
TTGCGGTCGATGTCGTCCTCGAGCTGTTGCAGCTCTTCGGCGCGCTCATCGAGGTGGCGTACCTCGACGTCGAGCCGCTCCTCCCGGTCGGCCAGTCGGTGCTCACGCCGCTCGACGTCGAGCCGCTGCGCATGCAGGTCCTCCCGCTGGGCCCGCACCTCGTCGTCGACCTCGGCGCGCGTCGCCGTGGCCTGCGTCAACTGCTTGCTGGCCCGCCGACGCAGGTCGTCGGCGTCCGCCTCGGCGTGGGCACGGATCTCGTCGGCCTCACGCTGCGCTGCCAGCCGGGCACCGTCGGCTTGCTCAACGGACGCGGACGCACGTCCATTCGCGTGGCGACGCCCGGCAAGCACCACGACGAGTACGCCGACCAGCAGCGCGACGACCAGACCCAGGACGACCTCGACGACACCCAGATCAACCATCGCTGCGCTCCCTTCGCCGGACCGGGCTCCGCGGTGGAGCGCTCGGCGGTACTGCCGTGCGCAGGGATGCAACGTCGGCCGACGACACCCAGACCGAAGCGAGACCACATGAGACACAGGAGCCGTTCACGCCGATGCGCAGCGGCGGATCGCGCCGGAACGCGACCGTCCCGTTGTCGGTGCGGCGCGCCCGGCGCCTCATCGAGACGCTGTCAAACCTCTCCCTCGCTGCGTCTCATCGTCGAGTCTGCTCGTTGGGTTTGCGTGCGCTGCTCAGTGCTGTGTCATCAAAATGTCGTCATATGCCGTCACTACGTGGCGACCGCGGTGACGAGCCGAACGGCGCGTCGTCGCGGCATATCCCTTCGCTGCTTCGGAGGCTAGGTCGCGACGGTGGAAGGGTCAAGCACCACTCGAGCCGGCGATCAGAAGTCGACCGGTGGCTCTACGTCCGCTGCGAGGTCGGCGTCCGCCACCTCCTCGCGCACCACCGTGAAGGCCAGGCCGGGCGGGTACCCCTTCCGCGCCAGCATCCCGGTCAAGCGACGGACGCGGGTCTGGTCGTCCAACCGGCTCATGGTGCGCAGCTTGCGCCGGACCAGGTCACGGGCGGTCGTCTCCTCGGTCTCCGGGTCAACCTCGTCGAGGGCTTCTCGAGCCACCTCGTCGTCGACACCCTTGCGGCGCAACTCCTGGGCGAGCGCCCGCCGGGCCAGCCCCCGGCCGGACTGACGTGACTCGATCCAGGAGCGGGCGAACGCCCGGTCATCGACCAGCCCGACCTCTTCGAACCGGTCGAGGACGCGGGTGGCCACCTCGCCCGGCACCAGCTTCTTGGCCAGCATCTCGGCCAGCTCCGCCCGGGTGCGCGGCTGCGCCGTCAGCTTGTTCAGCAGGATCGTGCGTGCCACCGACTCCGGGTCGGCCGGTGGCCCGCTCCCGGAGTCGGTGGCTGCACCTTCGCCGGATGCTCGACGCGCCATCGCCCGACTCAGAAGTCGATGTCGGTCGGCTCCGCCGGCGCCTGCGCCGGCTCGTCCAGCCTGGCGCCGATGCCCAGCTTCTCCTTGATGCGCTTCTCGATCTCGTCGGCAAGGTCGGGGTTGTCCCGTAGGAAGGTCCGAGCGTTCTCCTTGCCCTGCCCGAGCTGGTCGCCTTCGTAGGTGTACCAAGCGCCAGCCTTGCGTACGAGCCCCTGCTCGACTCCGACGTCGATCAGGCCGCCCTCACGGCTGATCCCAAGCCCGTACATGATGTCGAACTCTGCTTGCTTGAACGGGGGACTGCACTTGTTCTTCACGACCTTCACCCGCGTGCGGTTGCCGACCATGTCGGCCCCGTCCTTCAGCGTCTCGATCCGTCGCACATCGAGCCGCACCGACGAGTAGAACTTCAGCGCGCGTCCACCCGTCGTCGTCTCGGGTGAGTTGTGCACCATCACGCCATCGACGAAGTAGTTGTGGTTGCCCTCGACCTCGATGTCGAACTTGTGCATGGAGCGCGTCGAGGGCTTGACGTGAATGTCGAGGACCCGCGCCGGCACCGGCCGCGTCACCGGCTGGACGAACTCGGGCTCGACCTCGAACTGTCCGCGCATCCGGGGCAGCAGCTTGTAGTCCATCGACGGGTGCACGTACGGGGCCACCATCTCGAGGAACCGAGCCGAGGACGCCGTCGTAAAGGTGAGCACGGCCATCTTGCGAGCCCCGCTCTGCCGCAGGGACACATCCAAGCCGTGCGTGTCGCGCAAGTAGGCCACCAGCCTCTCGCGGGAGCCGTCGCTCAGCGCCTCGACGCAGAACTGCACCCGGCCGCTGCCGTCCGCGGTGCGCTGTTGCACACCCTTGGATCGGATGGTCAGGCTGCCGTCGTCCATGTACCAGACCGCGAGCGCGAGCGGGGTAAGCGCCTTGAGATAGTCCCAAGTGATCGTGCGCTTGCCGTCGCCCATGTAGACGGTGCGCTGCAGCTCACCGAGCTCGGGCAGCGGCGTGAAGTCGGCGAACACCGCGCCCTTGTCACTGGTGCGACGTGAGCAGCTGATGTTGCCCAGCATCGACACCTTCCAGTCGAGGTATCCCGCCTGCTTGGCACCGTGTCCCATCCGGAATCGGACACCGTTGCGGTCGTGCCGGTTGGGTGAGAGGTTGCCGTCACCGAGCAGAGAGCCGAGCACGACCTGCCACTGTTGATCGCTGAGGCGGTGCAACTCGCTGGCCATCACACGGTCGCCGGCGAGCAGCTCCCCGGCCTCCCGCCAACCGCCCGGCGTTCGGATCAGGTGGTTCTCGGTGGCCGCGAACTGTGCCCGACCGTTGCCGCTGGACTTCTCGACCGTGAACTGCAGGAACCGGTCGGCCACGCCGTTGTCGAACCAGTTGACGACCTTGCGTGGCACGACCTTGTCGGTCTCGGGGTCGTAGGACAGCACCTCGACCGGCAACTTCTGATTGACGATCTTCCCGATCTTCTCCGTCGTGCCGTCCGCCAGCACGACCCGCGTGCCGTACGAGAAGCATCCGAACATCACGCCGATCTTCTCGCGCAGCTGGTTGATGAAGATCGCGGTCGTGCCAGAGGCACTCATGGCGCCGGTGATCTTGCGCAACGCCTGGCTCATCAGCCGGGCCTGCAGACCGACGTGGCTGTCGCCCATCTCGCCCTCGATCTCGGCCCGCGGCACCAGGGCGGCGACCGAGTCGATGACGATGATGTCGAGCGCACCGGACCGGATCAGCGTGTCGGCGATCTCCAGCGCCTGCTCGCCGTTGTCGGGCTGGGACACCAGCAGCGCATCGGTGTCGACTCCGAGCTTGCTGGCGTACTCGGGGTCGAGGGCGTGCTCGGCGTCGATGAAGGCGGCGATACCGCCCGCCTTCTGCGCATTGGCCACCGCATGCAGCGCCACGGTGGTCTTTCCCGACGACTCCGGGCCGTAGATCTCCACCACCCGGCCACGTGGCAGCCCGCCGAGCCCGAGCGCGATGTCGAGGGAGATCGCCCCGCTCGGAATGACCTCGATGGGCACCCGGGTCTGATCGCCGAGCCGCATCACCGAGCCGTCGCCGTGTGCGCGCTTGATCTGTGCCATCGCTGTCTCGAGCGCCTTGCCGCGGTCTGCTCCAGCCATCTGTGTCACCCGTGTCTCGTCTTGGCGGGACGTGCGCCCGTTGGTCTTCTTGGTCATCGCACCCGAGGTTAGATCGCGCCACCGACAGTCACGCGGACCCGGCGGATGCCTGTGGACGACCGGTGCTCCGGCGTCATCTGTGGACACAATCTAGGCCGAACAGGTGTTCGAGCAAAGCTGACACGCCGCGACCGCCGATATCGGTGTGCTCAGCCGTGCTCGAGCTGGACACCCGCGTCTCGTGCCAGGACCGCCGCCGCGAGTACGACGAGCGCGAGGACACCGGCGGCGGCGTTCAGCACGCCGTACCCCCACTCGGCGACGACGACCCCGGCGAGGGCTCCCCCGCCGGCCGCGAACAGCCCCATCACGAGGTCGGAGCCGCCCTGCACACCGGGCCGTTCCTCCAGCGGTACGGCGTCGACGAGCAGCGCCGAGCTCGCGATCACCGTCAAGGACCAGCCCAGGCCCAGCAGGAACAGACCCAGCGTCAGTCCGGCCGACTGACCCTCCGGGGCGCGGCCCGCGAGCACCACCGAGGACAGCAGCACCACCGACCCCGCGGCGAGCACCGGAGCGCGCCCGGCCCGGTCGGTCAGCCAGCCCACCACCGGGGAGAACGCGAACATCCCCAGCACGTGCACGCTGATCACGAAGCCGATCACGCGCAGCTCGGCACCGCCGTGGTGCATGTGCAGCGGTGTCATCACCATCACCGACACCATCACCGCGTGCGCGACGGCGATCGCCAGCATCGCGGCGCCGGCCCGCGGATACGCACGCAGCACGGAGAAGACGTGCCGCAGACTCACCGTCCCCATGCTCACCTCGCCGCGGGTCGACGCGAGCTCGCGTGCGAGCAGCAGCGGGTCGGGACGCAGCCGGATCAGCAGCCACGTCGTCGCTGCTCCCACGGCCAACACCGTGAACACGAACGGCCCGGTCAGCGCGGGGATGCCCAACGCCCGCGCCACCGCGGCCCCCGGCCCGGCCAGGTTGGGGCCGAGCACCGCGCCGATCGTGGTCGCCCACATCACCAGTGCGAGGGACCGCGCCCGCCCGCTCGGCACAGCCAGGTCGGTCGCGGCGTAGCGCGCCTGGCTGTTCGCGGCTGTCGCAGACCCGATCGCCATCGTGCCCAGCAGCAACAACGGAAACGACGCCCACATCCCCGACAGCACGCAGGCGAGTGCACCGAGCGCGCCGATGCCGTACCCCAGCGCCAGCCCGAGCCGCCGACCGCGAGCCGCCATCACGCGCGCAAGCAGGAACGCCGCCAGCGCCGCCCCCAGCACCTGCGAGGTCTGGGCCAGCCCGGCCAGCCGCGCCGAGCCGAGGATGTCCTCGGCGAGCAGCGTGGCGACCGCGATGCCGCTGGTGACTCCCACGCCACCGAGCGCCTGGCTGACCGCCAGGGTGGAGACGGTCCGACGCTGGACGGCGGCCACGCCGGTCGGCGGTGCCGCAGCTGCCGCCCCCGCAGCGGCGCGCCAGGTCTCGGCCATGTCCCTCAAGGTATCAACGCCGCGCACCACGGCTCACCGGACCGCTGCTGAGCCGAGACCGGTACGCTGTGCCCCGATGAGTCGTCGATGTCTTGGGTTGGTGTGATGAGCGAGGTTCCTGCCGAGTTGGTCGAGCGCGTACGCGATAGCCGACACCTCGTGATCCTGACCGGTGCGGGCGTGTCCGCCGAGAGCGGCATCGCGACGTTTCGCGACCCGCTGACCGGACTGTGGGAAAACTACCGACCCGAGGAGCTGGCCAGTCCGGGCGGCTTCACCGCCGATCCACAGCTGGTGTGGGACTGGTACGCGTGGCGCCGGCAGCAGGCGCTCGAGGGCGAGCCGAACGCCGCGCACCACGCCATCGAGCAACTCGAACGACTCCTGCCCGACGTCACCCTGGTCACCCAGAACGTGGACGGGCTGCACCAACGGGCCGGCAGCCAGACACCGCTGGAGCTGCACGGGAACGTGCACAAGTTGAAGTGCTTCAGCTGCGAGGCCGACGGCGGCGACTGGCCCGCCGATCCCACCGAGATGGTGCACTGCCAGTGCGGCGGGCTGTTGCGCCCCGGCGAGGTGTGGTTCGGCGAGAGCCTGCCCGAAGCCGTGATCAACGGGGCCTTCGTGGCGGCCCAGGACTGCGACGTCTTCCTCAACGTCGGCACATCGAGCCTGGTCTACCCCGCCGCCGGACTGCCGTTGGTGGCGAAGCAGTCGGGCGCCTACGTCGTCGAGATCAACCCCCAGCAGACACCGCTGAGCGACCAGCTGGACCTGTGCCTGCGGGTGTCAGCCGGCAAGGCCCTGCCCGACCTGTGCGCCGCACTGGCGGCCTGAGCGGGCGCCGAACCCTGCCCCGGCCCGGCACGGGTCACCGCTCGGACGCGGGCAGCTCCAGCGCCTGCCAGACCGCCCGCCAGACCTTCTTGGTCGGTTCTCCGTTGGCCAGCGCCTCGTCCACCGTGCGCCCGCCGAGGTCGGCAAGAACGTGCTCGCGGGACCAGGTGTGGGCATAGGCCGGGCCCAGGTGCTGCTCCATGCGCGCCCAGAACTCGGTGTGTCTCACGGAATGCACCGCCCTACTTCAGCAACAGGTGGGACAGCCGCCGGGACGCGATCCACAGGCCGACGGCCCCCATGGCAAGCAAGTAGAGCACGGAGATCGCTGAGCTCGGTGTGAGCACCCCCGTCACCAGCTCGCGGCAGAGCACCACCGCGCGGTACAGCGGAGTCACCTCGATCAGCCACTGCAGCGCGGCCGGGTAGACCGACAGCGGGTAGAACGTGGCTGAGAACAGGAACATCGGGATGGTCGTCAGCGTGACGAACTCGAAGTCCTGCCAGCTGCGCATGAACGTGGTCAGCGCCATGCCGACCCCGGCGAAGCCGAAGCCGATCAGCAGCGTCGCGGGCAGCGCGAGCACGGCCCACCACGACTCGACCAGGCCCATCAGGGCCATCACCAGCAGGAAGGCGCCGGAGTAGACGCCTCCGCGCAGCAGCGCCCAGGCGATCTCACCGGTGGCGATGTCCCATGGCCGCATCGGCGTGGCGAGCACGGTGTCGTAGAGCTTGGCGTACTTGAGCCGGAAGAAGATGTTGTACGTGGAGTCGAAGATCGCGCCGTTCATCGCGCTGGCCGCCAGCATCGCCGGTGCCACGAAGGCGGTGTACGCAACGACCTGACCGCCCGGCAACGTCACCCCACCGACCAGCTGGGAGACGCCGACGCCGATCGAGAACAGGTAGAAGACCGGCTCGAAGAATCCGGTGAGAAAGACCACCCAGGCACGGCGGTAAACCAGGTAGTTGCGCTGGACCAGCTTCCAGCCGTTGGTACGCACCGACGTCGGCGGAAGCACCCGGGTCACAAGAGTCGTCATGCCGGTCCTCTCATCCCACCAGCCGTCGGGTGAAGAGCCGCAGCGCCAGCCACCAGCCAACGCCCAGCAGCAGCACGAGATAGGCGATGTGCAGCAACAGCGCCGGTGCGTCGACGGCGTAGATCGTGGCCATTCGCGCCAGCTCGACCGCGTGCCAGAGCGGGTTGAGGTAAGCCAGCCACTCGATGACGTCAGGCAGCTGGGACACGTTGAAGAACGCACCCGAGAACAAGAACATCGGCATGATCCCGAGTCGGAAGACCGGAGCGAACCCGGAGGGCTCCTCGAGCTTGGCGGAGTAGGCGAACACCGGTGTGGTGTAGGCCATGCCCACCAGCAAGGCGACGAGCAGTACGGCGAACGCGGCGCCAACCCCCGGCATCAGGCCGAAGGCGGCGAGTACGACGACGAAGACCGTGCACGTCGTCGTCAACCGGAAGAGCACGTAGGCCAGGTTGGCGAGCAGCACCGACGCCGGGCTCAGCGGCGTAGCGACCTGGGAGTGGTAGACCTTGGTCCACTTGAAGCCGCCCATCACGGGATAGGTCGACTCCCCGACCGCGGTCTGCATCGCGGTCGCCACCAACAGCCCCGGAGCGATGAACTCGATGTAGCGGACGCCACCGAGGGCTGACTGCGCCGAGCCGTCGTCGATGAAGCCGCCGAGCCCGACCCCCATCGCCAGCAGGTAGAGCACCGGCATCAGGAAGGAACTGACCACCGAGCCCTTCCAGGTGCGCTTGTAGACGGTCGCCAGGTAGTCGCGCTGCCGCCAGGCGAGCTCGAAGACCTCGCCGAGGCGGTCCTTGGCCGGCGCGGTGGCCGACGTGGTGGCCGGCGTGGTCGAGGCAGCCATCTAGTCGACCAGGGTGCGACCGGTGAGCCGCAGGAAGACGTCTTCGAGCGTCGAACGCCGTACGAGCACCGACCGGGGCTGGAGACCGCGTGCGTGCACGGCGGCCGCGGCGGCCTCACCGTCGTCGGTGTAGAGCAGCAACCGGTCGGGCAGCACCTCGACCCACTCGGCGAGGTCCTCGACCTTGCCGAGCAGCTCCTCGTGGTGGCCCACGCCGAACCGCAGCTCGGTCACCTCCCGGGTGGCGTGCCGGGCGATCAGCTCGGCCGGCGACCCCTCGGCGACGACCAAGCCGTCGTCCATCACCACGAGCCGGTCACACAGCTGCTCGGCCTCGTCCATGTAGTGGGTGGTGAGCACGATCGTGATGCCCTGCTGCTTGAGCCGGAACAGCTTGTCCCACAACAGGTGCCGGGCCTGCGGATCAAGCCCTGTCGTCGGCTCGTCGAGGAGCAGGATGTCGGGGTTGTTGATCAGCGAACGGGCGATGGTGAGACGTCGCTTCATGCCGCCGGAGAGGTCCTCGACCTTGGCGCCCGCCTTCTCGGTGAGCTGCACGAACCCGAGCAGCTCGTCGGCCCGCTGTGCGCACACCGCCCGGGTGAGCCCGAAGTAGCGACCGTAGACGGTGAGGTTCTCGCGGACCGACAGCTCCATGTCGAGCTGGTCCTCCTGCGGGCAGACCCCCAGCCGGGCTCGCACCGCCGGCCCCTCTCGCGCCGGGTCGAGGCCGAGGATGCGCAGTGAGCCGCCGGTGATCGGCGACACGGAGGCGATCATCCGCATGGTGGAGGACTTGCCGGCGCCGTTGGGACCGAGGAAGCCGAACGCCTCCCCCGCCCGCACCTGCACGTCGATGCCGCGGACCGCGGTGAAGTCGCCGTAGCTCTTGACCAGTCCTCGGGCGTCGATCAGTGCGCCGGTCGGATCTGCGTGGTCGACTCCATCCTCACTCACGTTGAGGCAGTCTAAGACCAGCCACCGACAGCCCCAACTCGTTTGTGCGGGCAATGGGTCATTCCCGAGACGACCGGTGCAGGCCGGCGCGACAATGTGCCTGACGATCGACTCTGGCTCGATCACGGATTCCTTGGGGGAAGACATGTCAGGTCCGTACCGCTTCACGCGCTCGTCCAGCCGCCGCGGTGCCGCAGTCGCCGCGGTCGCTGCGCTCACCGCCTCGTCCGTCGCCCTGCTCGCACCGACCCAGGCGGTCTCGGCGCCCGACCCTGCCTGCCCCCCGCCGGCTCGGCAGGCTTCCGTCGACGCCGGAGACGCCGTACACGGGCTGACCGTGTCGCACGGCACCACACCGGAGGCCTTCACCGGCGAGGTCATCGGCACGTTGCAGGACGGGATCGCGCCCGGCCTGGACATGATCATGATGGAGCTGCACTCGGCCGCGATCGACGGGCCCGGCGGGGTCGGCGGCATCTGGGCCGGCATGTCCGGCTCGCCCGTGTACGCCGAGGACGGCCGCCTGATCGGCGCGGTCGCCTACGGGCTGGCCGGGACGACGCCGGTCGCCGGCATCACGCCCGCCCGGGCGATGTACCGGCTGCTCGACGAGGCACCGACCAGCACCGCCGCGGCGCAGACGCTGGCGACCGCGAGCCAGGCCGGTCGGGTCGATGTCCCGAGCAGGCTGGCCAACCGGATCCTCGCGGACGGCAACGCCACCCGCGCCCAGGTTTCCTCCGGACTGGAGCTCATCCCGATGCCGGTCAGAGTGTCCGTGCTGCGCGAGGAGCGGATGGGCAAGCTCCGCAAGGGCCTCGATCTCGACGGTGTGCGCTACTACCGCGCCGGGAGCTCCGCCGGCTCCGGTGCCGGTGACCCCACCGGCATCGTGGCCGGCGGCAACCTCGCCGCGACGATGTCCTACGGAGACCTCACCTCCGGCGGTGTCGGCACGGCGACCGCGTTGTGCGGCGGCGAGGTCGTCGGGTTCGGCCACCCGGCGATGTGGTCCGGCCGGTCGAGCATGACCATGCATGGCGCAGACGCCGTCTATGTGCAGAAGGACCTCGCGTGGGTGCCGTTCAAGGTCGCCAACATCACCGGGCCGGTCGGCCGGATCGCCGACGACCGGATCGCCGGCATCCACGGCCGCCTCGGCCGTGCTCCCGCGGGCGCGCACGTCCGCTCGCACGCGCGGATGGCCGACGGCTCGCGCGGGCGCGTCGGGCACACCACGGTGACGGTGCCTGACCTCGTCCCCGACCTCGGCGCGTTCGCCAACCTGGCCAACCTCGACCGGGTCTTCGACGGGATCGCCGGCGGCTCGTCGCGGGTCCGCGTCATCGTCACCGGCAAGCGTCCAGACGGACGCTCCTTCAGCCTCGACCGGACGGACCGCTTCGCCAGTCCGTGGGACCTCACCTACGAGTCGATCTGGGACCTGTACGACAACCTCGCGAGGATGCAGTACTACTCCTACGGACAGCCGCGGATCACCGGAGTCGACGTCCGGACCAACCTCGACGAGAAGGTGCGGGTGTACCGGGTGCAGGGCGCCGAGGTCCGTCGCAACGGCCGATGGATCGAGGCGAAGGGCAACATGCTGGTGCGGGTCAGGGGCGGCAACGGCATCCACGTGCGGCTGCACCTCGCCTCCTACCGCGACCTCGCGGGCAGCAAGACCGTGCGGGTCGACATGCGGATGCCCAGGCGGCTCGCCGGCCGAACGACCACACTGTCGTTCACGGGCGGCAACAGCATCTTCGGCGGCGGCGCCTCGGAGCCGAAGACGTTCCAGGCGCTGCTCGACAAGCTCGACCGGGAGGTCCGCAACGACGCGCTGGTGACCACGCTGAAGCGGCACCGCTGGGCGTCCGCTGCCTGGAAGAGCAAGAAGCAGGGGGTGGGTCAGGTCGTCGGCGGCCGGTTCGCCCTGCGCGTGCGCATCGTCCGATAGCGCCGTACGCCGCCAGCGTGGCGCGCTTGCGGGATGCAGTGCCCGATCTGCACACCCGCGACGCGCCACGCTGAGCAACCTCCCGCACCGCGGCTGGGCGTTGTCGGTGCTGCCAGGTTAGATGGACCCATGTCACCCGACCCGTCGCTGGCCCGGTTCTCACCGGCCACCCGCGAGTGGTTCAGTGCGGCCTTCGCCCGGCCCACTCCCGCGCAGAGCGGCGCATGGCAACTGATCTCCGCGGGCCGGCACGCCCTGGTGGTTGCCCCCACCGGCTCGGGCAAGACACTGTCGGCGTTCTTGTGGGCACTCGACCGGCTGGCGGCCGAGCCGCCTCCCGCCGACCGGCAGCACCGTTGCCGGGTGCTCTACGTCTCGCCGCTGAAGGCTCTCGCTGTCGACGTGGAGCGCAATCTGCGCGCACCCCTGGCCGGCATCCGGGCGACCGCGCAGCGCCTCGGCGAGCCGGTGCCCGACATCGACGTGGGCATCCGGTCCGGAGACACTCCGGCAGCCGACCGGCGGCGGTTCGCCAAGACGCCACCCGACGTGCTGATCACCACACCAGAGTCGCTGTTCCTGGTGCTGACCTCGCAGGCGCGTGAGGCGCTGCGCGGGGTCGAGACCGTCATCGTCGACGAGGTGCACGCGGTGGCGGGCAGCAAGCGCGGTGCCCACCTGGCGCTGTCCCTGGAGCGGCTCGACGCACTGCTCGACCGGCCCGCCCAACGCATCGGGCTGTCGGCGACGGTGCGCCCGGTCGATGAGGTTGCCCGCTTTCTCGGTGGCCGCGCTCCGGTCGAGGTGGTGGCACCGGCCGCGCCGAAGCAGATCGACCTCGAGGTGGTAGTGCCGCTGCCGGACATGACCGAGCTCGGCGCGGTCGGCGACCTCGAGGGCCCGGCGGCAGGGCAGGAGCCGCGTGCGTCGATCTGGCCCCACGTCGAGGAGCGCGTCGTCGACCTGGTGCAGGCGCACCGGTCCACGATCCTGTTCGCCAACTCGCGCCGTCTCGCCGAGCGACTCACCGCACGCCTCAACGAGATCGCCGCCGAGCGCGCCGGCATCGACCTCGACCCGCTCCCAGCCAGCGCGGAGTCCGGCGGCCGCCCGCCGGCTGACATGCTGGGGGCCAGCGGCACCAGCCAGGCACCGCCCGAGCTGCTCGCGCGGGCACACCACGGCTCGGTCAGCAAGGAGCAGCGCGCCCAGATCGAGGACGACCTCAAACGCGGCCGGCTGCCCTGCGTGGTCGCCACCTCCAGCCTCGAGCTCGGCATCGACATGGGTGCGGTCGACCTGGTGATCCAGGTGGAGGCACCCCCGTCGGTGGCGTCGGGGCTGCAGCGGGTGGGCCGCGCCGGCCACCACGTCGGTGAGACCTCGCGCGGGGTGCTGTTCCCCAAGCACCGCAGCGACCTCGTGCAGACCGCAGTCACGGTCGAACGGATGCGGTCCGGCGCCATCGAGGCGTTGCACATCCCGCAGAACCCGCTCGACGTACTCGCCCAGCAGGTGGTCGCCGCCACGGCGGTCGAGCAGGTCGACGTCGACGAGCTGTTCGAGCTCGCTCGGCGTGCGGCACCGTTCGCCACCCTCCCCCGGTCCGCCTATGAGGCCACCCTCGATCTGTTGTCCGGCCGCTATCCCTCCGACGAGTTCGCCGAGTTGCGTCCGCGGATCGTCTGGGACCGCGTGACCGGCGCGCTGACCGCGCGGCCCGGTGCGCAGCGGCTGGCGGTCACCTCCGGCGGGACCATCCCCGACCGCGGGCTGTTCGGCGTCTTCCTGGTCGGCGAGAAGGCATCCCGGGTCGGCGAGCTCGACGAGGAGATGGTCTACGAGTCGCGCGTCGGCGACGTCTTCGCGCTCGGCGCCACGTCCTGGCGGATCGAGGACATCACCCACGACCGGGTGCTGGTGACGCCCGCTCCGGGCGCGCCGGGCAGGTTGCCGTTCTGGAAGGGTGACGCGCTGGGCCGCCCCGCCGAGCTCGGTGCCGCGGTCGGCGCGTTCGTGCGCGAGATGAGTCGCCTCGACGTAGACGGCGCCCAGCGACGTGCTCGTGATGCGGGTCTGGACGCCTGGGCGGCGGGCAACCTGGTCGCGTTCCTCGACGAGCAGCGGGAGTCGACCGCGCACCTGCCGACCGACAAGACGCTGGTGGTGGAGCGCTTCCGGGACGAGCTCGGCGACTGGCGGCTCGTCCTGCACTCCCCCTACGGCGCCCAACTGCACGCACCCTGGGCGCTCGCGGTGTCGGCTCGGCTGCGTGAGCGGTTCGGGATCGACGCCCAGATCGCTCCCGCCGACGACGGCATCGTGCTCCGCATCCCCGAGACCGACGCCGAGCCTCCCGGCGCGGAGGTCTTCGTCCTCGACGCCGACGAGATCGAGGACATCGTCACCGCCGAGGTCGGCTCGTCGGCGCTGTTCGCCTCCCGCTTCCGGGAGTGCGCGGCGCGTGCATTGCTGCTGCCGCGCCGGGACCCGGGCCGCCGCAGCCCGCTCTGGCAGCAGCGCCAGCGCTCCGCCCAGCTGCTGGAGGTGGCGCGCAAGTACGGCTCGTTCCCGATCGTGCTCGAGGCAGTGCGCGAGTGCCTGCAAGACGTCTACGACGTGCCGGCGCTGACCACACTGATGCGCGATATCGCGGCACGGCGGGTGCGGGTCGTCGAGGTGGCGACACCGCAGCCGTCACCGTTCGCGCGGTCGCTGCTGTTCGGCTACGTGTCGGCGTTCATGTATGAGGGTGACACCCCGCTGGCGGAGAAGCGCGCGGCCGCACTGTCGCTCGACCAGTCCCTGCTGGCCGAGCTGCTCGGGCGCGCCGAGCTGCGGGACCTGCTCGATCCCGATGCCATCGAGCGCACCGAGGCAGAGCTGCAGCGGCTGCCACTGGCCGGTGCCGACGACCGGCGTTGCCGCGACCGGGAGGGAGTCGCCGACCTGTTACGGCTGCTCGGTCCCCTGGCCACCCACGAGATCGCGGCACGGTGCGTCGACGGCGCCGACGTCGCGGGCTGGATCGACGAGCTGGCCGCGGCCCGCCGCGCCGTTGAGGTGCGCATCGCCGGCGAGGAGCGCTGGGCCGTCGTCGAGGACGTCGCCCGGCTGCGCGACGCGCTCGGCACACCGGTCCCACCGGGCACCCCGCTCGCCTTCACCGAGCCCGTGGCCGATCCGCTCGGCGACATGGTCGCCCGGTTCGCTCGCACGCACGGTCCCTTCCATGCCGCCGAGGCCGCCCAGCGGTTCGGTCTCGGGGTCGCGGTCGTCCAGCAGGCGCTGCAGCGGCTCGACATCGACGGCCGGGTGCTCGAGGGCGAGTTCCGGCCGGGAGGACACGGCACGGAATGGTGTGACATCGAGGTGCTCCGCCGGCTGCGCCGACGCTCGCTGGCCCAGCTGCGCCGCGAGGTCGAGCCGGTCGAGCCCGCCAGCCTCGGTCGGTTCCTGCCGGCCTGGCAGCAGGTGGGCGGACGTCTGCGCGGTGTCGACGGGGTGCTCGCCGTGGTCGACCAGCTGGCCGGCTGCGCCGTACCCGCCAGTGCCCTGGAGCCGCTGGTGCTGGGCGCCCGGGTGAGCGACTACTCCCCCGCCCTGCTCGACGAGTTGACCGCTTCGGGGGAGGTGCTGTGGTCGGGCCACGGCTCCCTGCCGGGCACCGACGGCTGGGTGTCGCTGCATCTGGCCGACAGCGCACCGCTGACCCTCCCCGAGCCGGCCGACCTCGACCGGACACCGCTGCACGAGGCTGTGCTGGCGGCGCTGGCGGGCGGAGGGGCGTTCTTCTTCCGCCAGCTCTCCGACGCGGCCAGCAGCACCGATGACCAGGCTATGGCGGCAGCGTTGTGGGACTTGGCCTGGGCCGGCCACATCGGCAACGACACCCTGGCGCCGCTGCGCGCGACGATCGCCGGCCGCCGACCGACGCACCGTTCGCGCCGGCCCGCGCCGCGCAGCCGGATGCACTCCCGACGGCCCTACTCGGGGTCGTCGGTCGGGCGGGCAGCGATGCCGAGCCGGTCCGGCCCTCCGACGGTCGGTGGCCGGTGGTCGCTGCTGCCCGAGCGGGAGCCCGACCCGACCCGCCGCGCCCATGCCAGCGCCGAGGGCCTGCTCGAGCGGCACGGTGTGGTCACCCGCGGCGCGGTGATGTCCGAGCGGGTGCCCGGCGGCTTCGCGGGGGTCTACCGGGTGCTGGCGGCGTTCGAGGAGAGCGGGCGGTGTCGACGCGGCTACTTCGTCGAGGGTCTGGGAGCGGCGCAGTTCGGCACTGCGGGCGCGGTCGACCGGCTGCGTTCCGACAGCGAGCCTGCATCAAGGCCGCAGTCCCGGGCGTTGACCCTGGCCGCGTGCGACCCCGCCAATCCGTATGGGGCTGCCCTGCCCTGGCCAGAGCGCAACACCGACGACGCGTCCACGGCGACCGGTCACCGGCCGGGGCGCAAGGCGGGCGCGCTGGTGGTGCTGGTCGAGGGTGAGCTCAGCGTCTACGTCGAGCGCGGCGGGCGCACGCTGCTGACCTTCAGCGACCACGACGCGGTCCTGCAGCCGGCGATCGATGCCCTGGCCCTGGCCGTGCGCGACGGTGCGCTGGGCAAGCTCAGCGTCGAGCGGGCCGATGGTGAGCACATCCTCGGCTCACCGCTCGGTCAGGCGCTGGAGGCGGCCGGTTTCCACGCCACCCCGCGAGGCCTGCGCCTTCGGGGGTGATGGGGACGTGCCCGAAGGTGACGTCGTCTGGCTGACCGCCCAGCGGCTGCATCAGGCCCTGGCCGGCCGGGTCCTGACCGAGACGGACCTGCGGGTGCCCGCGCATGCCACCGCCGATCTCAGCGGTGCGACCGTGCTCGACGTCGTCTCGCACGGCAAGCACCTGCTGCATCGCCTGTCCGGCCTGGGCACCCATCCGCCGCTGACGCTGCACACCCACCTGAAGATGGAGGGTGCATGGCACCTGTACCGGCCACGCGGCCGATGGCGCCGGCCTGCGCACCAGGCCAGAGCCCTGCTGCGCACTGACCAATGGCAGGCCGTGGGGTTCTCACTCGGCATCTGCGAGCTGCTTCCGACCGCCGACGAGCAGCGCGTCGTCGGCCATCTCGGTCCCGATCTTCTCGGGCGCGGCTGGGACGCTGACGAGGCCGTACGCCGGATCCGCGCCGACCCCGGTCGCACTGTCGCCGAGGCGCTGCTCGACCAACGCAACCTTGCCGGCATCGGCACGCTGTACCGGAGCGAGGTGCTGTTCCTCCGCGGGCTGCACCCGGAGTCACCAGTGGCCGCAGTCAGCGACCTGACCGCGGTCGTGTCCCTGGCCCAGCGGCTGCTCTACGCCAACCGCGACGGTGTCGCCCAGTCCACCACCGGCAATGCCCGCCGCGGGCAGCAGCACTGGGTCTACCAGCGCTCCGGCCAGCCGTGCCGTCGCTGCGGAACGCCGATCGAGCACGGATACCTCGGCGCGCCGTCGCAGCAGCGCGGCGTCTTCTGGTGCCCTCGCTGCCAGCCGGCGTGAGCGAGGAATGGCCC
>DASSKO010000187.1:0-27684 GCA_035690425.1 Nocardioidaceae bacterium | reverse complement strand
CACCCGGGCGATCTCGGGCAGCGCCCGCCCGTGGTCGAACCAGTGGAACGCCTGCGCAGCGATCACGACGTCCACGGCACCGGCGTGCACCGGAATCTGCTCGGAGCCGGACTGGATCACCCGCGTCGTCCGCAACCGCTTGCGCAGCCGATCGAGCATCGGGCGGTCCGGGTCGGTCGCGGTCACCCGGTGCCGCTCGGCGACCAGCGTCTCGGTGAGCTTGCCGGTGCCCGCACCGAGCTCGAGCACCCGTGCGGACGGGTCGGGAACCAGCCACCGCACGGCCTCGACCGGGTAGTCGGGCCGGTTCGCGGCGTAGGCCTCGGCGACGTCGCCGAAGCTGCGTGCACGCTCGGTGCGCTGGGAGTCGTCCATTGCCGCGAGATTACCAACCGGGCGCGCCACTACGCTGTGCGCTCGTGGCCGCAACCGCCGACGCCTTCGCCGCGCTCGCCTCGCTCGAAGGGGTCGCCTCGGCCTTCGCGGCTGCCCGGGACGGGATCGACGCGCTGCTGCGGGACCGCGGGCTGCGGCGGACCGGCCCCGACCTGACCGCGGAGGCGTTGCTGCGGGGAGCCCGTGCGTCCGCCGCACTCGAGCGGGGCGGGCCTGCGGGAGACGAGTACGACGAGACGGGCGCGGTGCGGTTGTCCACCGCACTGCTCGGCCTGCTGCCGATCTGGCGCACCGCGCCCCTGCAGGCGTTGGCCCGGATGCACACGTTGGTGGCACGTGGGACGGTGCGCGACGACGACCTGGGCCGGCCGGTGCGGTCGGCGGCACGGCTGAGCGATCTCGCCGACCGGCTGGCGGCACCGACGTCGGCGCCCGGCCTGGTGGTGGCCGCCGTCGTGCACGCCGAGATCGCGGCCAGCGAGGCATTCGATCAGCACAACCGGGTGCTGGCTCGCGCCGCCGAACGGCTGGTGCTGGCCGAGCGTGGTGTCGACTCCGCATCCGTGACGGTTCCGGAGGCGGGACACCTCGCTCTCGCTCCGGCGTACGCGCACCTGCTGGAGCAGTATCGGGGCGCCGGGCCGGAGCAGGGCCCGCGGGCGACCCACGCGTGGCTGCTGCACTGCGCCCAGGCGTACGCGGTGGGCGCGGAGAGGTCGCCACTGGCCGACCCAGGCTCGGCGCGCCGGACCAGGTGAGGGCCGCAACGGCCGAACGTCGGAGCAATGGGGCCGTCGAAGCGATGGGGGCCGGCACGTGCGTGCGGCGCTCTCCCGAGGAGAACGCCGCCGCTGGCACGACTGCTCGGCTACCAAGCGTGCATATCTCGAAATCATCGAACCGGGGCAAGCCCGGAAACGATTACCCTCAAAGAAGGGTCGGTCGCCGCGTGGGTACCGGGGGTCGTGCGGTGTTTCTTGGTTCCCTTTCTACGCCCGTCGTCGGGCAGACGGCAACCCCTCGCGGAGTTTGGGAGCCGTGCGGTGCGGTGCTTCCCGAGCGGATTCCCGCCGCCTGGCTGCGCGGTAGGCCACCCCCGCTGCGATGACTGCCGTGGCGAGCGCGACCGTCGCCAAGGTGCGCCCGCTCGCCCCGAGGCCCATCCGTCTGCGCAGCGCAACCGGCTTGGAGAACACCAGCACCGGCCAACCCCGCTCGGCCGCCGTGCGGCGCAGCGCCTTGTCGGGGTTGACGGCGTAGGGATGGCCGACCACGGACAGCATCGGCTCGTCGGTGACCGAGTCGGAGTAGGCGTAGCTGCGCTCGAGGTCGTAGCCCTCGGTCTCGGCCAGTTCCCGGATCGCGTCGGCCTTGTGCTCGGCGTACGCGTAGAAGTCGATGTCGCCGGAGTAGCGGCCGTCCTCGATCACCATCCGGGTCGCGATCACCCGGTCGGTGCCGAGCATCTGCCCGATCGGTTCGACGACCTCGGCGCCGGACGAGGAGACGATCACCACATCACGACCGGCGGCGTGATGCTCCTCGATCAGCTGTACGGCCTCGTCGTAGACCAGCGGGTCGACGATGTGGTGCAGCGTGTCGGCGACGATGTCGCGGACGGTCTGCACGTCCCATCCGGTCGCGAGCGCCGACAGGTAGGCCCGCATCCGCTCCATCTTGTCGTGGTCGGCACCGCCCACCAGATAGACGAACTGGGCGTAGGTGCTGCGCAGCGCGGACCGCCGGCTGATCAGGCCGCCCTGGTAGAACGAGCGGCTGAAGGCGAGCGTGCTCGACTTGGCGATGACGGTCTTGTCGAGGTCGAAAAACGCGGCGGTACGCTCCGGGCGGCGACGCTGGGCGGACGATTCGGTCACGGAAGTGAGCATATGCGTGCGAGATGAGTGACGGCGGCGTACACTCGTACGTGAGCCGAGTCACCCGCTGCGGATGTGTTTTCGGGACTGATTCGGTGCATCATAGAGGAAGTTCTTCGTGCGGGTGGTTTAGCGCCGCTCAATCGGGGAAACATAGGCTCCAGCGGCATCCCCCCCGCCGCTGGTCCGGTCCGAGACTCATCCCCCCCGAGTCTCAGGACCGATAGACAGCCCCCGGCCACCCCCCCGCCGGGGGCTGTCGCTTGTTTCGGGCCGGGTCGCTCATAGCGGCCCGGCCCGCTTCTTGTCCCCAGCGGCCGTCGAGCCGTCCGGTGTCCACAGGCTGGGGCGGGTTGCCTTCCGGGTACGCCGCCCCGCGGCGACCCTTCGGTGCATGAGCCACCAGAGACCGCTGATCGTGACCGGTGACGAAGCGCTGCTCGATGTGCTGCTGCGGCTCACCGCGGCGGCGGGCGTGACGCCGGAGGTGGTGCACGACCCCGGCCTGGTGCGCCGCGCCTGGGCGGCCGCTCCGCTCGTGGTGCTGGGCCAGGACCTCGCCGCGAGTATCGACGCCACCGTGCTCGGCCGGCGCGATGCCGTGTACGCCGTGGTCACCAACCCCGACGACATCGCGGTGTGGGAGTCCGCGGTCGCCGCGGGCGCGGAGAAGGTGCTGGTGCTCCCGGAGGCCGAGGCGTGGCTGCGGGACCGGTTCGCCGACACCGCCGACGGCGGGCCGACCAGGGCGCTGACCATCGCCGTGCTGGGCGGTTGTGGAGGCGCGGGCGCCTCCACGCTCGCGGCCACGCTGGGGGCCACTGCGGCGCGCGGTGGCTCCCAGGCGCTGTGCGTCGACGCCGACCCGCTCGGCGGTGGCATCGATCTCGCGCTCGGCAGCGAGCACGTGCCGGGCGCGCGCTGGCCGGACCTGCTAGCCACGACCGGACGCGTCAGCGCACCCTCGCTGCGCCAGGCGCTGCCGGCCCACGCCGGGCTCTCGGTGCTGTCGTGGGACCGCGACGACCTGCTGGTGCTGCCACCGGAAGTGATGGGCGGGGTGCTCGCTGCCGGTCGGCGAGGCGGTGACCTGGTGGTGGTCGACCTGCCGCGCCGGCTCGACGGCTCCGGTCACGAGGTGCTGCTGGCCAGCGACCTGGTGCTCCTCGTCGTGCCCGCGGAGGTGCGGGCGGTGGCTGCGGCCTCGCGGGTGCTCCGCCAGCTCAGCGGGATGGAGGGCCGGATCGAGTTGGTGGTGCGAGGGCCGGGCCCGGCCGGCCTGCACGGCGCGCTGGTCGCCGACAACCTCGACGTCCCGCTGGCGGCCGACATGCGTTCGGACCGCGGGCTCGCCGCAGACATCGACCTGGGCCGGGGGCCGTGGGGCCGCACCCGAGGGCCCCTCGTCCGGGCCTGCCGCAGCATCCTCGACCGTCACCTGGGCCGGGTGGAGACGGCGGCATGACGTCGGTCCGGCAGGAGACACTCGAGCTCGTCCGGGCCCGGCTGGCGGTGACCGGGTCCGAGCCCACACCGGCGAAGGTGGCGGCGGCGCTGCGCCACGACGGACGGGTCATCGGAGATGCGGCGGTGCTCGAGGTCGTCGACACGCTGCGGCGCGAGGTGTTCGGGGCCGGACCGCTCGAGCCGCTGCTGCACGACCCGGTCGTCACGGATGTCGTCGTCAACGGGCCGGGCGCCGTCTACGTCGACCGTGGTCGTGGGCTGGAGCCGGTCCAGCGGTGCTTCGACGACGATGCGGCGGTGCGGCGGCTGGCCCAGCGGCTCGCAGCCTCGGCGGGCCGACGCCTCGACGACGCCACTCCCTATGTCGACGTGCGGCTGCCGAACGGCACCCGCTTCCACGCGGTGCTCGCGCCGGTGGCGTCTCCGGGCACCTGCCTGTCGCTGCGGGTGCCGGCACGGCGGACCTTCACGATGGCCGAGCTGGTGCGGGCCGGGGCGATGCCGCCCGAGGGTGCCGACCTGCTCGCGGCGGTCGTCGACGGGCGGCTCGCGTTCCTGGTCAGTGGCGGAACGGGCTCCGGCAAGACGACGCTGCTGAGCTCACTGCTCGCGCTGGTGCCCGCGGAGCAGCGACTCGTGGTTGTGGAGGACTCCGCGGAGCTGCGCCCTGCCCATCCGCATCTGGTGACGCTGGAGGCGCGGCCGCCCAACGCGGAAGGCGCCGGGGAGATCAGCATGCGCGACCTGGTGCGGCAGGCGCTGCGGATGCGTCCCGACCGGCTTGTGGTCGGCGAGACACGAGGCGCCGAGGTCGTGGACATGCTGGCCGCGATGAACACCGGGCACGAGGGCGGGTGCGGCACCGTCCACGCCAACTCCGCGGCCGATGTCCCGGCCCGGCTGGAAGCGCTGGCGGTGCCGGCCGGACTGCCCCGGGAGGCTGCGCACGCGCAGATGGCTGCGGCGATCGACCTGGTCGTGCACCTGGTCCGCGACCGGGACGGACGGCGCCGGCTGCAGCAGTTGGCCGTGCTGGAGCGCCAGGCGCACGGCGTGGTGGTGGTGCCGGCCGTTTCCTTCGAGGTCGACGGCACTGCTCGCACCGACTCCGGAGCGCGGCGCCTGGAGCGGCTGCTTCACCCGAGTCGTCGCGTGCCATGACCGTTCCACTCCTGCTCACCGCGGCCATGGCTGCGGCCGCCGCTGCCCTGGCCATCGGAGGCAGTGGCGCCACGGTGGCACGACGTCGGTTGCCGAGCAGGCCACGCACCGCCCGGTCGTGGTTGCCTCGTCGGCGAGCGCTGCGCGGCGATGCCGTGGGAGTGCTGGCGGCTCTGGCGGTGGTGCTGGTCTTCGGCATCGACCTGCTCGTGGTCGCGGCGACTTCGGCGCTCGTGGTGGGCGCCGCGTTGCGGCTCGTCGACAGCCGGCATCGCCGGCAGCAGGCGCAGGCGCGTCGTCGGCAGGTCGTCGAGGTGTGTGATGCCCTCGGTGCGGAGCTGCGGGCGGGCCAGCCCAACGTGCGGGCACTGCGACGGGTGGCCGACGAGCAGCCGTTGGTCGAGCAGGTGGCGCGCGCGGCCGCGCTCGGCGGTGACGTGCCGGTCGCCCTCCACGCTGTCGCCGACCGTCCAGGTGCCGACGGTCTGCGGATGATCGCGGCGGCCTGGCGCGTCGCCGACTGTTCGGGTGCCGGCCTGGCCCTGGTGCTGGACCGCATCGCGGCAGCGCTGCGGGCGGAGCAGGCCGCCTCGGTCGAGGTCGCTGCAAGCCTGGGGCCACCGCGGGCGACCGCGCAGATGCTGGCCGTGCTGCCCGTGTTCGGGTTGCTGCTCGGCGTCGGCCTGGGCGGCGATCCGGTGGGCTTCCTGCTGCAGACCTGGGCGGGCAACCTGTGTCTGGCCGCCGGCTCCGCCCTGGCGGCGGCGGGCCTGTGGTGGGTCGAGCGGCTGGCTTCGGCGGTCGAGCGCACATGAGCCTGCTGTTGACGGTGCTGGCCGTGGCCGCGGCGGTGGGTTGTGCGGTGCCGCCGTCGGCACGGCCGCGGCTGCAGGTGCTCAGCGGCCAGTGGCGGCCCCGACGCACCGCTGCTGACGTCGGCCGGCGGCTGCCACCGGGCGCCGGCCGGCTTGGCGCGAGCGTGCTAGGCGGGGCGGGTGCTGCGGTGTTCGTCGACGGAGCCGCCGCCGTCCCCGTCGCCGTGGCGCTGGCCGTGGTGGCGTGGGTGGGCGTCGGCCGGCTCGAGCCCGCGGCGCGGCGACGTCGTCGGGAGGCGCTGGCGGCGTCGCTGCCGCTAGGTGTTGACCTGCTGTCGGCCTGCCTGTCGGTTGGGCGGCCGCCGTCGGAGTCGCTGCGGGTGGTGGCGCAGGCGGTCGACGGTCCACTGCGTGCGGAGCTGTCGGGCGTCGCCGCCCGGCTGGACCTCGGCGTCGACCCGGTGCAGGTGTGGCGGCAGGCGGCCGCGACCGAGTCCATGGCGCCGTTGGCGCGGGTGATGGCGCGCAGCCTGGAGACAGGCGCGCCTGCCGCCGACGGCCTGAACCGGCTCGCAGACGACCTGCGTCGGGAGCGGCGGCTGGTCGTGGAGCAGGCCGCGCGCAGCGTCGGCGTCCGCGCTGCGGCACCGCTCGGCCTGTGCTTCCTGCCGGCGTTCGTGCTGGTGGGCATCGTGCCGGCCGTGGTCAGCGCCTTCATCGGCCTGGAGCTGTGGTGAGCCCCGTTTTCGTCCCCAGCCCCGTCCGCGCCGCGGGCTGTCCCCAGCACGTCGGCGCCGCCTTCAGTGCTGGGTCGCAAGCGGTCAGTCTGCTGTGAGCAGACAAACCCGGCCTCGTGCAGACGGGCCGACAACAGGAGGTTTTGATATGAGCAAGGAACTTGGCCGTCGCATTCGCGACGAGCAGGGCATGACGACCGCGGAGTACGCCGTGGGGACCGTCGCCAGCTGCGGGTTCGCCGGGCTGCTGATCAAGCTGCTCAGCGAGCCGTGGGTCGGCGACCTGCTCAAGGGACTGTTCGACTTCGCCATGGGTCAGTTCTTCTGAGCGGCCCAGGGCCGGTGCGGGGCCCTGTCCGCAGGGCTCCGCACCCGGCTCCGAAAGGAGTGACCATGTGTGCATCTGACGTCTCCGGTCGCGGGCCGACCGGTCGGCGCAGCCGCCGCGAGCGCGGGACGGTGACCGCGGAGGCCGCCGTCGTGCTCCCCGCGCTGATCGGGGTCACGATGACGCTGGTATGGGTGGTCGGCGCCGGCGTGGCCCAGGTCCGCTGCGTCGACGCCGCCCGCGACGCGGTCCGGGCGCTCGCCCGAGACGAGCCGGAGGCAGCGGTCGTCGCGGCAGCACGCGAGATGCTGCCGCCGGGCGCGCGCGTGCAGGTCAGCAGGTCCGGCAGCAGCGTGGAGGTGCGGATCAGCTATGCGGCCACGCCACCCGGCAGCTGGCTCGACGGTGCCATGGCCTGGCCCATCGACGCGACGGCGTCGATGCCGTCGGAGGCAGGAGGCGCGGCCGATGGCTGAGTGGCCGGTGGGTGCGTGGCCGGTGGGTGCGTGGCCGGTGGGTGACTGGCAGGTGGGTGACTGGCCGGTAGGTGGGTGGCCGACGCGCGAGAGGGTGAGCGTCGCGGCCGGCGAGCGCGGCAGCATGACGCTCGTCGCAGTGGGCCTGATGTCGGCGCTCGTTGTCTTCAGTCTGGTCGCGACAGGCTTCGCGGGGCTGGTCGCGATGCAGCACCGGGCGGCTGCCGCCGCAGACCTCGCTGCGCTGGCGGCAGCCGAAGCGCCTGGCCGGGGCTGTGCAGTGGCCACCGAGGTCGCGGCCGACAACGGCGCGAGCCTGAGCAGCTGCGAGGTCACCGGTGCCGTCGTCACGCTCGAGGTGCGGCTGCGCGCCGAGGCGCCCTTCGGGTTCCGGCCGACGATCAGGTCACGTGCGCGCGCCGGGCCGGCCGGCCTCGGCGAGACGGCGAGCATGCCGATGAGCTGACCGTGCGGCAGCCAGGAGCGCCGAGCCCGGCCTGGCCCGGTCTGGCCCGGTGAATCAGCTGGGCGAGCCGGGCGGCGGGGTGCTGTCGCGGTGCGCGGGGTCGGCGGCTGACTCGCCTCTCTCCCGTTCCGAGGAGCGCTGCGCGTCGACGACCCTGCGGGCCTCTCGCAGCTGCTTGCGACGGGCGTAGCCGCGCCGTGCCCCCGTGCGCACGAGTTGGAGCCCGGTGACGAGGACGAGCAAGGTCGCGGCGCCGAGCAGGAACACACCCAGCGATGTGATGTCGAGGTCGAGAATGCCGAGGTCGAGGGAGGCCGGTGCGTTGCTGCCGCCGAAGACCGCGGCCAGGACCACGATGGCCGCCACGACCACCAGGACCAGTCCGAGCACGATCATGAGGTCACCTCACTGAGCAGGATATCGAGCACGGCGACGGCGCCGTGCTTGTGCAGGGGACTGTTCCCATTCCCGCACTTCGGCGACTGTACGCACGAGGGGCACCCGTCGTCGCACTCACAGGCCGCGATGGCGTCCCGGGTGGTGGTCAGCCACCTCCGCGCGTCGGCGAACCCCCGCTCGGCGAATCCTGCCCCGCCGGGGTGGCCGTCGTACACGAACACGGTGAGCCGTCCGGTGTCCTCGTGCATGGCCGTGGACACGCCGCCGATGTCCCAGCGGTCGCAGGTCGCGAACAGCGGCAGCAGACCGATCGAGGCGTGCTCGGCGGCGTGCGCGGCGCCGGGTACGTCGGCGGGCGCGACCCCGGACGCCCGCAGCTGCGCCGGCGACAACGTCCACCAGCACGCCTTGGTCGTCAGCCGGCGCTCGGGCAGGTCGAGTGGCTCCTCGCCCAGCACCTCCCCGCTGCCGAGGCGGCGGCGCAGGAACGCGACCACCTGGTTGGTGACCTCGACGTCGCCGAACGACAGCGTCGCCTCGCCCCACTGCCGCTGCCGCTCGGTGCCGGCGATGCGGATGTCGGTCACGTCGCGAGCGATCGTGAAGTAGTCGGGCTGCGCCCGGCGCACCAGTGCGACCGACTCCGCCAAGTCCAGCGCCAGGACCAGATAGCTCTCCCCCTGATGCAGGTGTACCGCGCCCGGATGCGCCGACGCGTGTGCGGCCGCGGCGTCCACGGTTCCCAGCAGCCGACCGGTGTCCTGCTCGACGATCCGCACCGGGGCGCCACCGGTCGAACGGATGTCGGCCAGGTCGGTCGCACGGTCGCGTCGCGTCCAGAACCAGCCGCGTGGCCGTCGCCGCAGCAGCTGTCCCTCGGTCAGCGCCGTGACGGCGTCCTGCGTCCCCGGTCCGAACAGTGCGAAGTCGTCGGTCGTCAACGGGAGTTCCGCGGCCGCCGCGCACAGGTGCGGACCGAGCACGTAGGGATTCGCCGGGTCGAAGACGGTCGCCTCCACCGGCTGACCCAGCAGCGAGTCCGGGTGGTGCACGAGATAGGTGTCGAGCGGGTCATCACGGGCCACGAGTACGCCGATCGCGCCACGCTGGTCACGGCCGGCCCGGCCGACCTGCTGCCACATCGCCGCCCGGGTGCCCGGGAAGCCGGCGAGCAGTACCGCGTCGAGCCCGGCGATGTCCACGCCGAGCTCGAGGGCGTTGGTGGCCGACAGCCCGACGAGTGAGCCGTTGCGCAGCCTGCGCTCGATCTCCCGGCGGTCCTCCGGCAGATAGCCTCCCCGGTACGCCGCCACCCGGCGCGCCAGCTCCGGGTCGACCGCCGCGAGGTGGTCCTGTGCGGTCAGCGCCACCGTCTCCGCGCCCCGGCGCGACCGCACGAACGCCAACGTGCGCACCCCCTCTACCACCAGGTCGGCCAGCAGGTCGGACACCTCGGCCGTGGCGGTTCGGCGTACCGGCGCGCCGTGCTCGCCAGGCAGCGAGGTCAGCGGCGGCTCCCACAGCGCGAGCAGCGTCTCGCCGCGCGGAGAGCCGTCGTCGGTGACCGGGCGGACCGGGGCGCCCACCAGCCGCGCCGCCGACGCCGCCGGCTGGGCGACGGTGGCCGAGGCCAGCACGAACGTGGGCGACGAACCGTAGTGCTCGCACAACCGCCGCAGCCGACGCAGGATCTGGGCGACGTGCGAGCCGAACACGCCGCGGTAGTGATGACACTCGTCGACCACGACGTAGCGCAGGCCGGCGAGGAACCTCGCCCAGCGGGCATGACCGGGCAGCAGCGAGTGGTGCAGCATGTCGGGGTTGGTGAGCACGTAGTTGGCGTGCTCTCGCGCCCAGTCCCGCTCCTCCATGCTCGCGTCGCCGTCGTACGTCGTGGCACGCAGCGCAGACAGCTCCAGGGCGAGCAGCTTGTCCAGCTGGTCGTGCGCGAGGGCCTTGGTGGGCGCCAGGTAGAGCACATCGGCCCGCTCCCGCCCGTGCTCGGCGGCCGCCAGCACACCGGAGATGCCGGGCAGCCAGTAGCCCACCGACTTGCCGGAGGCGGTGCCGGTTGCGAGCACGACATGCTGCCCGGACCAGGCCGCGTGCGCGGCCTCGGCCTGGTGCACCCAGGGCCGGTTCACACCCTGCCGCTGCAACGCCGCACGCAGGCGCGGATCGGCCCACGTCGGCCAGTCGGCGTACCGGGCGGCTCGGGCGGGCAGCCGCTCGAGGTGCGTGAGCCGGTCGCGACGCGCGGCCGCGTGCGTCAGCCGGTCGACGACGTCGCGCAGCTCCGTCGGCGCAACAGGGGGGTGGTGCGAGGGTGCGGACATGACCGCAGCAGTGTCGCACCGCCGAGCTCGAGGTGAAGCGGGGCGTGGTTGAATGCAGTCTGGCTTCTGCCACGCTGGCCGCCTGCTTCACGAGCACACGAGGAGACCCGGTGGACCTGTCCTTGGACACCCGCACGCAAGAAGGCCGCACCATCGTCGAGGTGGGCGGCGAGATCGACGTCTATACCGCGCCCAAGCTCCGCGAGTGCCTGGTCGATCTCGTCAACGCCGGCAACTACCATCTGGTGATCGACCTCGAAGGGGTCGAGTTCCTCGACTCCACCGGCCTCGGTGTCCTCGTGG
Organism: Nocardioidaceae bacterium; assembly: GCA_035690425.1. Classification (GTDB taxonomy): domain Bacteria; phylum Actinomycetota; class Actinomycetes; order Propionibacteriales; family Nocardioidaceae; genus DASSKO01. Next base: position 16,923 of record DASSKO010000187.1, on the reverse strand, counting down.
GTGGCCTCAAGCGAGTGCGCAACCACGAGGGGAGCCTCCTGCTGGTCTGCACCCATGAGCGGCTGTTGAAGATCTTCCGCATCACCGGGCTGACCAAGGTCTTTCCGATCCACGACAGCGTCGAGAACGCCGTCGCCGACTCCTCCGGCGCCAGCAGCTGAGGCGGAGGAGAAGCCCAGGAGCATGGCGACCGTCACGCTACACGTCGGCCCCGACGCCGCGCACGTCCGCGTGGTGCGGCTGGTGGCCGCCACCTTTGCCCGGCGGGCGGGTGTGGCCGAGGAGTCGATCGACGAGATCAAGCTCGCCGTGGGCGAAGCCTGTGGCATGGCGGTCTCCGCGCTCGGCCCGGACGCCGAGGGCCGGCTCAGCATCGAGCTGCACGACACCGTCGGCGTTCAGGTGGTCGTGCGCACACCGGTAGACCTCGCCAACCAGTCCGCGCCCGACGGCGGCACCGGCCTGGTGCCCGACGGTCTCGACGTCATCCGCGCCCTGCTCGACCAGGTCGACATCAGCACCGGCCCCGGCGAGTCCGTGGTGGCGATGAGCTGGCCGGGCGAGCTGGGGCGCGCCGCGATGTGATCCGCGCCACGGACGGCTAGACTCCGGCGCGGTTTGCGTTTCCCCGGGACACGGGGCAACCCGCCCAGCAGAGGAGGTCGGATGTCCGGGCTCACGCTCGCCGTCAGCGGCGCGGATGTGTCCTTGTCCGGTGGCAACACCACCCTTGTCGTCATCGTCGCCGTGGTCGCGGTCGGCGCGATCGTCATGGCGCTGGTGTTCCGGCGTGAGGTGCTGACCGCCGGCGAAGGCACCGAGAACATGCAGACCATCGGCCGCGCCGTCCAGGAAGGGGCCAGCGCCTACCTGGGTCGCCAGTTCCGCACCCTCGCGGTCTTCGTGGTGATCGCGTTCGCGCTGTTGTTCGTGCTGCCGGGTGAGGCCAACGTGCGGATCGGCCGCTCGATCTTCTTCCTGTTCGGGGCCGGGTTCTCCGCCGCGATCGGATATTTCGGCATGTGGCTGGCCGTGCGCGCGAACGTGCGGGTCGCGGCGGCCGCCCAGACCGAGGGGCGCGACCCCGCCATGCGCATCGCCTTCCGCACCGGCGGCACGGTCGGCATGAGCACGGTCGGCCTCGGCCTGCTCGGCGCCGCCGCGGTGGTGCTGATCTACGCCGGCGACGCCCCCGCTGTGCTCGAGGGCTTCGGCTTCGGCGCCGCGCTCCTGGCGATGTTCATGCGCGTCGGCGGCGGCATCTTCACGAAGGCGGCCGACGTCGGCGCCGACCTCGTCGGCAAGGTGGAGCAGAACATCCCGGAGGACGACCCCCGCAACGCAGCGACGATCGCCGACAACGTGGGCGACAACGTGGGCGACTGCGCCGGCATGGCGGCGGACCTGTTCGAGTCCTACGCCGTCATGCTGGTGGCCGCACTCATCCTGGGCACCGCTGCGTTCGGTGCCGAGGGCCTGGTCTTCCCGCTGATCGTCCCGGCGATCGGCGCCCTGACCGCTGTCCTCGGCGTCTATCTGTGCAAGCCGCGCCCCACCGAGGGCGGCCTGCGGACGATCAACCGCGCGTTCTACATCTCGGCGGCCGTGTCGGCGGTGTTGTGCACCGTCGCGGCCTTCCTCTACCTTCCGAGCTCGTTCGAGGACCTCACCGACGTCTCCAGCTCCGGGTCCTTGCTCGACGCCTTGTTCGTCGGTACCGAGACCACGCCCGATGGTGACCCGCGCATCATCGCGTCGGTGGCGGTGATCATCGGCATCGTGCTGGCCGCGGTGATCCTGGCCCTCACCGGTTACTTCACCGGCACGGAGCACCGCCCGGTCAAGGACGTCGGCAAGACCGCGCTCACCGGCCCGGCGACCGTGATCCTGTCCGGCTTGTCGGTCGGGTTCGAGTCGGCCGTCTACACCGCGCTGGTGATCGCCGCTGCCGTGTACGGCGCGTTCCTGCTCGGCGGTGGGATCACGGTCGTGTCGCTGTTCGCCGTCGCACTCGCCGGGACGGGCCTGCTGACCACCGTCGGCGTGATCGTCGCCATGGACACCTTCGGCCCGGTCTCCGACAACGCCCAGGGCATCGCGGAGATGAGCGGTGACGTCGATGACGATGGCGCGGCGATCCTGACCGAGCTCGACGCGGTCGGCAACACCACCAAGGCGATCACGAAGGGCATCGCGATCGCGACCGCCGTACTCGCCGCCACGGCGCTCTTCGGCTCCTTCACCAGCGCCGTGTCCGATGCCGCACGAGAGTCCAACGCCACGCCAGAGACGGGCGAGGCTGTGCTCGGGCTCCTCGGCGTGCTCAACGTGGCCAACCCCGCCAACCTCGTCGGGCTGCTGATCGGTGCCTGCGTGGTGTTCCTGTTCTCCGGCCTGGCCATCAACGCCGTCGGGCGTGCTGCCGGCGCAGTGGTCTTCGAGGTACGGCGGCAGTTCCGCGAGGTCCCCGGGATCATGGAGGGCACCGGGCGGCCGGAGTACGGCAAGGTCGTCGACATCTGCACGCGTGACTCGCTGCGTGAGCTGACGACGCCGGGTCTGCTCGCGATCCTGGCGCCGATCGCGGTCGGGTTCGGGCTCGGTGCCGCACCGCTGGGTGCCTACCTCGCCGGTGCCATCGGCACGGGCACCTTGATGGCGGTGTTCCTGGCCAACTCCGGGGGGGCGTGGGACAACTCCAAGAAGCTGGTCGAGGACGGCTTCCACGGCGGCAAGGGGTCACTGGCCCATGAGGCCACCATCATCGGTGACACGGTCGGGGACCCGTTCAAGGACACCGCTGGCCCGGCCATCAACCCGCTGCTCAAGGTGATGAACCTGGTCGCGCTGCTGATCGCGCCGGCGGTGATCACGCTGTCGGTCGGTGATGACAAGAACACCCCTGTGCGCATCGCCATCGCGGTCGTCGCGGCGTTGATCATCGCCGCCGCCGTCTACATCTCCAAGCGCCGGCCGGTCGCGATCGGCGACGTCGGCGACGAGGCGGACGGCGATCGGGCGTCCACCGGCGCCACCGCCTGACCCCCACCGCCTCCCGCCGGCCAACGCGATTTGGCTGGGTACCTGGCCAATTGCGGACTTCCCCCGCTGAATTCGGCGAGGGGACTCCCGATTTGGCGGGGTACCCAGTCAAATGGGGAGGGCGGGGTGCTCGGGTAGGGTGCGCGCCATGTTGCGGCACAGGAGCGCGCATGTCGACGCGGGGTGAGGACGGGGTATACCTGCACGTCGGCGTGCCCAAGACCGGCACCACCTATCTGCAGAACTTCCTCTGGACCAACCGCGACCGGCTCCGCGACCGCGGTCTGCTGCTTGCCCTCGAGCGGCAGGCCGACCACTACGCGGCTGTCATCGACCTGCAGGGCGGTCGTTTCGCCGGGCACGAGGTCACCGGCGTGGAGGGCGCCTGGCCGCGCGTCGCCGACCAGGCGGTTCGCTGGCCGCGCCGCAGCCTGATCTCGCACGAGATCTTCGGCGGTCTGCGCGAGGCCAAGGTCGAGGAGGTCTTCGAGACCCTCGGCTCCCGGCCGGTGCACGTGGTGCTGACGCTGCGCGACCTGGCGCGCATCGTGCCGGCGGTGTGGCAGGAGTCGGCGAAGAACCAGCGCGTCGACCCGTGGCCGGAGTTCCTCGACCGGGTGCAGGTGCTCGGCAAGGGCCGCGACCGACGGTTCTGGCGGCTGCAGAACGCCAGCCGGATCCTGCGCACGTGGGCGGAGTTCGTGCCCGGCGAGCGGATCCACGTCGTCACCCTGCCGCCGCCCGGGGCACCGAGGACCATGCTCATCGAGCGCTTCTGCGCGGCGTTCGACGTGGACACCCGCGGGCTGGACTTCGACATCTCGGTGGCCAACGAGTCGATCGGTGCGGCCGAGGTCGCCCTGCTGCAGCGGATCAACACCACCGCGGTCGACCGGATGTCGTGGGACGACTACCACGACTACCTCAAGCACTTCGCGGTGCCGAACATCCTGGCGGCACGCGCCGACTCCACCCGCGTCACGATGCCCGACAGCGCGCAGCCCTGGCTGCAGGAGGAGACCCAGCGCACCTGCGCCACCATCAGCGAGCTCGGCTGCGACGTGATCGGTGACCTGGCCGACCTGACCCCGCGCACCGCCGGCGAGGCATACGTCGACCCGGCCTCGGTCACCGACGACGAGGTCCTGCAGGCCGCGGTGGACCTGTCCATCGGCATGGTCGAGGAGTACGCGCGCCTGTCCCGCGAGACCAAACCCGCCGCGGCCGTCGGCGACGTGCTCAAGAGCGTGCGGCATGGCCGGCTCGGCGACGTCCGGGACGCTGTCAACCGGGTGCAGAGCTATCGCCGCGAGCGGCGGCAGGGCTCGGCGCCGTGACCCTGCGGCTGGACCCCGCATCTGTGCAGCGGCTGCGCGCGGCGCTGGCAGCCGCCTCCTACACCGTCGACGGCGTCTCCGCCCTGGTCGGGGAGTCCGCCCACCGGGCCCTCGCCCGCAACGAGACGACGCCCGCACTACGTCGTACCCGCGACGGCTCGGCACTGGCGACGCTGACAAGACTGTGGCCGCTGCAGTCGGTCGTGTCCGCCGACGAGGCAGAGCGGGCGCTGCCGGGCCTGGTCGACCCGCTCTGCCGCGCCGGCGTCCTCGAGCGTTCGGTCGCGGAGGTGCGGGCGCGCGTCGACCTGCGGCCCTACGCCGACGACGAGCGCGGCTGGTGGGTGATGTCCGACTTGACGCCGGGCCTGGACGGCGGGCCGAGCCGGGTCGGCAGCGACCACGTGCTCGGCATCTCAGCTGCGTCGGGATCGCTTGCGGGCTTGACGATTCGCGACCAGGTCGACACCGCCCTCGACCTGGGCACCGGCTGTGGCGTGCAGTCGCTGCACCTGGCCGGCCACAGCCGGCACGTGGTCGGCACCGACGTGAACCAGCGGGCGCTGGCGATGGCCGCCATCAACGCGGCCCTCAACGAGGTCGACGTCGACCTGCGCGACGGCAGCCTGTTCGATTCGGTGCGCGGCGAGCGGTTCGACCTGATCGTGACCAACCCACCCTTCGTCGTGTCACCCGGCCCCTCCGGCCGCGAGCGGCTGGTCTACCGCGACTCCGGGCTGCCGGGCGACGAGGTCGTGCGGCGCATCGTGACTGGTGCAGGCGACCGTCTCAACCCCGGTGGCTGGTGCCAGGTGCTCGCAAACTGGGTGCACCGCGAGGGTGAGCCGTGGCAGCAACGGCTCACCGACTGGCTGCGGCCGACCGGGTGCGACGCCTGGGTGCTGCAGCGCGAGGTCACCGACCTGCCCGAGTACGTCGAGCTGTGGCTCGCCGACGCGGGCCTGCGCGGCGCGCCGGACTACGCGCGGCGTTACGACACCTGGCTGTCCTGGTTCGCCGAGCAGGGCATCGAGGCGGTCGGCTTCGGCTGGGTGTGCCTGCACCGGGCCGAGCGTGAGGTGCCCGAGCTGCGGATCGAGCACTGGCCCTACGAGGTCGAGCAGCCGCTCGGGCCGCACGTCGCCGACTGGGGTCGGCGGACCCGGTGGCTGGCCGAGCAGGCCGACCTGGACACGACCTATCTCACCGTCGGAGCCGACGTGGCGCAGGAGAGCACCGCCGCGCCGGGCGCCGAGCACCCCAGCCACATCGTGCTCCGGCAGCAGCGCGGCCTGCGTCGCGCGGTGCAGGTCGACACGGTCCAGGCAGGGCTGGTGGGAGCCTGCGATGGCGAGCTGAGCGTGGGCCAGATCCTCGACGCGCTGGCCGTTCTGGTCGAGCGGCCCGCTGCCGAGCTGCGTCGCGACTACCTGCCGAAGGTGCGTGAGCTGGTGGCCGACGGCATCCTACGGCCGCCCGACCCGCGCTGACGCCGAAGCTGACCGTGGGAACAAGCCCGTGGGAGCACCCGTTACCGTTGCAGGTCAGCACGAGACAAGGAGATCCCACCGTGACCACCGACCAGACCAGCGGTCGCCGGCTCGTGATCGTCGAGTCGCCGGCGAAGGCGCGCACGATCGCGGGCTACCTCGGTCGCGACTACGTGGTCGAGTCGTCGATCGGTCACATCCGCGACCTCCCGAGGACCGCCGCGGAGATTCCCGCGAAGTACAAGGGCGAGTCGTGGGCCCGCCTCGGCGTCAACGTCGACGAGGGGTTCGCCCCCATCTACGTCGTACCCGGTGACAAGAAGCCGCAGATCACCAAGCTGAAGAAGCTGCTCAAGGAATCCGGCGAGCTCTTCCTCGCCACCGATGAGGACCGCGAGGGCGAGGCCATCGCCTGGCACCTGCTCGACGAGCTCAAGCCGAGCGTGCCGGTGCGGCGGATGGTCTTCCACGAGATCACCCCGCAGGCCATCCAGGCCGCTGTCGAGAACGCGCGCGACATCGACGACGACCTCGTCGACGCCCAGGAGACCCGGCGGATCCTCGACCGGCTCTACGGCTACGAGGTCTCCCCGGTGCTGTGGAAGAAGGTCATGAGCGGCCTGTCCGCAGGCCGGGTGCAGTCGGTCGCGACCCGGCTGGTGGTCGACCGTGAGCGTGAGCGGATGGCCTTCCGTCCGGCACAGTACTGGGACCTTGAGGCCACCTTCGACGCCGGGGAGTCGCGCGACCCGCGCACCTTCGGCGCCAAGCTGGTCAGTGTCGACGGCAACCGGGTCGCGCAGGGGCGCGACTTCACGCCGGCCGCTGAGCTGAAGAACCCAGCGTCGGACAGCACTGGGGGCGTCGTACACCTCGACGGCGAGCGCGCGGGCGCGCTGGCCGAAGCCCTCCGGGACCGCACCTTCGACGTGCGGTCGGTGGAGTCCAAGCCCTACACCCGCAAGCCGTACCCGCCGTTTCGCACCACCACTTTGCAGCAGGAGGCCTCACGCAAGCTCGGGTACGGCGCCAGCCGGACCATGCAGATCGCCCAGCGGCTGTACGAGAACGGCTTCATCACCTACATGCGCACCGACTCGATCACGCTGTCGGAGACGGCGATCACGGCCGCCCGCGAGCAGGTGCGCGAGCTGTTCGGCTCCGACTACCTGCCGGACTCCCCGCGCACCTACCAGAGCAAGGTCAAGAACGCGCAGGAGGCGCACGAGGCGATCCGTCCCGCCGGTGAGTCGTTCCGCACACCCGGCCAGACGGGTCTGTCCAGCGACGAGTTCAAGCTCTACGAGCTGATCTGGATGCGCACGGTCGCCTCGCAGATGAAGGATGCGCAGGGCCGCAGCGTCACCGTGCGCATCGGCGCGGCGGCAACCAGCGGTGAGGACTGCGAGTTCAGCGCGTCCGGCCGGGTGATCACGTTCCACGGCTTCCTGAAGGCCTACGTCGAGGGGGCCGACGACCCGGAGGCCGAGCGCGACGACCGGGAGAGCCGGCTGCCCGACGTCGCCGAGGGAGACCAGGTCGAGATCGAGTCGCTCGACTCCGCCTCGCACGAGACCCGTCCGCCTGCGCGCTACACCGAGGCCACGCTGGTGCGCGAGCTGGAAGAGCGGGAGATCGGCCGGCCGTCCACCTACGCCTCGATCATCGGCACCATCCTGGCACGCGGCTATGTCTACAAGAAGGGCACCGCGTTGGTGCCGGCGTGGCTGGCCTTCTCCGTGGTCCGGCTGCTGGAGCGGCACTTCGCCCGGCTCGTGGACTACGAGTTCACCGCCAGGCTCGAAGACGTGCTCGACGAGATCGCCGCCGGTCGACGTGACTCCAACACCGAGCTGGCGGAGTTCTACTTCGGCCGTGCCGATCTGCAGGGGCTGAAGACGCTCGTCAGCGAGCTCGGCGATATCGACGCCCGCGAGCTGTCGACGTTCGACGTCGGTGACGGCATTGCGCTGCGGGTCGGCCGCTACGGCCCGTACGTCGAAGCTGCGGGGGAGGGTGAGGCGCCGGGCCCGCGGGCCAACGTGCCCGAAGACCTGCCGCCCGACGAGCTGACACCGGACAAGGCACGGGAGCTGCTGGCCAACCCCGCGGGCGCGGAGAACGAGCTCGGCACCGACCCCGGCACCGGGCGCCTCGTGGTGGCGAAGAACGGCCGCTTCGGGCCCTACGTCACCGAGGTCCTGGAGGAGGACGCGCCGAAGGGTGCCAAGGCCCGTACCAGCTCGCTGTTCAAGTCGATGTCGCTCGAAACCGTCACCCTCGACGACGCGCTCAAGCTGCTCACCCTGCCGCGGGTGCTCGGGGCCGACCCCGAGACCGGTGAGGACATCCAGGCGGCCAACGGCCGCTACGGCCCCTACATCCGCCGGGAGAAGGAGACTCGCTCGATCGAGAGCGAGGAGCAGCTGTTCACCATCACCCTCGACGAGGCGGTCAAGCTGCTGCGCGAGCCGAAGCGGCGTGGCCGGGCCGCGGCGGCCGGCCCGCTGCGCGAGCTCGGTGAGGACCCGACGTCGAAGCAGCCGATCGTGGTCAAGGACGGCCGCTTCGGCCCCTACGTCAGCGACGGCGAGTACAACGCCACCCTGCGCAAGGACGACTCGGTCGAGGAGATCACCTTCGACCGGGCGGTGGAGCTGCTGGTGGAGAAGCGCGCCAAGGGCCCCGCGCCGAAGAAGCGCGGTGCGAAGAAGGCCACGACGAGGACTGCGAAGAAGTCGCCGGCGAAGAAGTCGGCGGCCAAGAGGACTCCCGGGAAGAAGGCCGCCAAGAAGTCCTGACCGGGGCAAAACTGCGATCTCGCGGGGAGGGGGTCGCAACCCTCGCACATAGCCTCGCGTCGAGATCGCACAACTGCCCCGGCCGGGCCTTGTCCGGCCGGTCATTAGGCTGACCTGCGTGGGAGACAGCCAGCGGACGAGCGCGCCGGCACACTCGTTGGGTGCGGTGTTGAGCATCCGCGCCTTTCGACGGCTGTGGATCGGGCTGGGCCTGTCCAGCCTGGGCGACTGGCTCGGCCTGCTGGCCCTCACCGCGTACGCCGCGACCGCCGTCGACGGCGGGTACGCCGCGGAGAACTTCGCGATCGCCGGCGTGCTGCTGCTGCGGGTGCTGCCGGCGGTGGTGATCGGCCCGATCGGCGGCTACCTCGCCGACCACCTCGACCGGCGCTGGAACCTCGTCGTCGGTGACGTGCTGCGGTTCGGGCTGTTCGCCTCGATCCCGTTCGTCGACACCCTGTGGTGGGTGTTCGTGGTGACCGTGCTGGTCGAGGCGGTCAGCCTGGTCTGGCTTCCGGCCAAGGACGCCACGGTCCCCAACCTGGTGCCGCGGGCGCGGCTGGAGGCGGCCAACCAGCTCTCGATCGCCACGACCTACGGGTCGGCGCTGCCCGCGGCCGCGCTGTTCACCGCGCTGACGCTGTGGACCCAGCAGATCGACGAGATCTTCGCCGGCCTTGCCGTGTCCTCGGTCGACGTGGCCTTGAGCGTCAACGCGTTGACCTACCTGATCTCGGGCGTCGTCATCGTCACCCTCCACGAGATCCCCAAGGGCTCGGCGATCTCGGCCGAACACCGCGTCAGCATCTGGCGCACCATCGTCGAGGGCTGGGCGTTCGTCAGCGGCACCCCGCTGGTGCGTGGGCTGGTCGTCGGCATCGTCGGGGCCTTCGGCGCCGCGGGGGTGGTCATCGGTCTGGCCCGAGTGCACGTCACCGACCTCGGCGGCGGCGATCCCGCCTACGGCGCGATGTTCGGGTCGGTCTTCCTCGGCCTGGCGCTGGGCATGTGGCTCGGGCCGCGGCTGCTCAGCGGCTTCTCTCGGCGCCGGCTCTTCGGGCTGTCACTGACGATGTCCGGCCTGTGGCTCGTGCCGGTGGCGCTGGTCCCCAACCTGACGTTGATCGCCATCGCGGTCGTGCTGCTCGGTTTCTGCGGGGGCGTGGCCTGGATCACCGGCTACACGCTGCTGGGGCTCGAGGTCGAGGACTCCCTGCGAGGCCGCACGTTCGCGTTCGTGCAGTCGATGATCCGGCTGGTGCTGGCGCTGGTGCTGGCGGCCGCCCCCGCGCTCTCCGGCCTCATCGGCACGCACCATTTCGAGCTGGGTGACTACTCGGTGCACTACCACGGGGCCGCCATCACCTTCCTGGTGGCGGCGGTAGTGGCCGCGGTCGTCGGCGTCTCGTCGTACCGGCAGATGGACGACCGGCCAGGTGTCCCGCTGTGGCGTGACCTCAAGAGTGCCGTCGGCGGGCCGCGGGGCGACTACGCCACCACGGGCGTCTTCGTGGCATTGGAGGGCGGCGAGGGCGCCGGCAAGTCCACCCAGTCCGGGCTGCTGGAGAGCTGGCTGCGTGACCTCGGTTACGAGGTGATCCGCACCCACGAGCCCGGCGACACGCCGGTGGGCGCCAAGCTGCGGCAGATCGTGCTCGACCCTGCGACCGGTGCGCTGTCACACCGCACCGAGGCGCTGCTCTACGCCGCCGACAAGGCCGAGCACGTCGACACGCTGATCAAGCCGGCGCTGGGCCGGGGCGCGGTCGTGGTCACCGACCGATACGTCGACTCGACCCTGGCCTATCAGGGCGCCGGGCGCGACCTGCGCCCCGACGAGATCGAGAACCTGGCGCGCTGGTCGACCGCCGACCTGCGTCCGCACCTGACCGTGCTGCTCGACGTGGCGCCGGGGGTAGGACTGACCCGCTTCGACGGCCGCGATCGGCTGGAGGCGGAGCCGACGGAGTTCCACGAGCGGGTGCGGGCCGGCTTCCTCGAGCTCGCCGAGCGGCAGCCGGACCGCTACCTGATCCTCGACGCCGCACGGCCGGTCGACGACATCGCCGCCGAGATCCGGGCCAGGGTCGAGCCGTTCCTGTCAGCGGCTCGCCTGCACCGGGGGAGCCACGTGCCGGCCACGGCGCGAGCCACCGAGCAGACCACCGGGCAGACCACCGGGCCAACCACCGGGCAGACCACCGGGCAGACCACCGGGCCAACCACGGGAGACGCGCATGAGTGAGCAGGGCGGCGTCTGGGCCGACCTGGTCGGACAGGGCGCGACCGTCGCGGTGCTACGCGCAGCGGTCGCCTCGGCCCAGCCCACGGCGGCCGGTCATGGACGCAGCGACGGCACCGGCACGAGCCGCGGCATGACGCACGCCTGGTTGTTCACCGGCCCCCCCGGCTCGGGCCGCTCCAACGCTGCGCGCGCCTTCGCCGCCGCCCTGCAGTGCCCGGTGGGCGGTTGCGGCACGTGCCTGGCGTGCCGCACTGCGCTGGCGGGTTCGCACACCGACGTCACGCTGGTGCGCATCGAGCAACTGTCGATCGGCGTCGACTTCATCCGTGACCTGGTGCGGCGTGCGGCCATGCATCCGAGTGCCGGCCCCTGGCAGGTGATCGTGCTCGAGGACGCCGACCGGCTGACCGAGAAGGCCGCCGATGCGCTGCTGAAGAGCATCGAGGAGCCGGCCGCCCGCACGGTGTGGCTGCTGTGTGCGCCCACCGTCGAGGACGTCGTTCCCACGATCCGGTCGCGGTGCCGGCTGCAGGTGCTCCGCACACCTCCGACGGCTGCGGTCGCCGAGGTGCTGATGCAGCGCGACGGCATTCCCGAGTCGGTGGCGGTGTCCGCGGCACGCGCGTCTCAGGGCCACATCGGCCGGGCGCGGGCGCTGGCCACCGACGAGGCGACCCGCAGCCGGCGGCACGAGGTGCTGTCCCTGCCGGCCCGGCTGACCAGTCTCGGCGCGTGCATGAGTGCGGCCACCAACCTGGTAGAGGCGGCAAACCGGGAGGCCGAGCCGATCGCCGACGACCTCGACGCCCGGGAGAAGGCAGACCTCGACCAGGCGCTCGGGATGGGCACGCGCGGCGCGAAGGTCCGCGGTGCCCAAGGCGCGGTGAAGGAGCTGGAGCGGGAGCAGAAGGCCCGACGCAAGCGGCTGCAGCGCGACGCCCTCGACCGCGCGCTGATCGACCTGATGTCGCTCTACCGCGACGTGCTGGTGGTGCAGGGAGCCGGTGGCGTGGACCTGGTCAACGAGGAGTCCCGCCGCGACGTCGAGCAGATCGCCCGGAGCAGCAGCGCCGAGACGACGCTGCGCCGCATCCAGGCCATCGTCGACGCCCGTGAGGCCCTGACCGCCAACGTGGCGCCTCAGCTGGCGATGGAGGCCATGGCGGTAGAGCTTTGCCCGGATCTGAGCGCCGCGGCCACGTAAGGTGACTGCCGTGGCAATGGTGATGGCGGTCTCGTTCGAGCGCTACGGACGGCTGTACTACCTCGACGCAGCCGGCGTGCCGGCCGCCGTCGGCGACAAGGTGCTGGTCCCCACCGACGACGGCCCCGAGGTGGCCGAGTGCGTGTGGGCGCCCGAGTGGGTCTCCGACGACGTCGCCGGCCTCCCGGTCTGCGCCGGCGTGGCCACCACCGCCGACCTCGAGCGGGACGAGGCCAACCGGCGCCGGCGGGCCGAGGCACGCGTGTCGGCCAAGCGGCTGATCCGCCAGCACGGGCTGGCGATGAAGGTGGTCGGTGTCGACTACGTCGACCGGCGCGCCGACGTCGACCGGCTCGTGGTGATCTACTTCACCGCCCCCGGCCGGGTCGACTTCCGCACGCTGGTGCGCGACCTGGCCCGTTCGCTGAGCGCCCGGATCGAGCTGCGCCAGGTCGGTGCCCGCGACGAGGCTCGGCTGAGCGGCGGCATCGGTCCGTGCGGACGCGACCTGTGCTGCGCGACCTTCTTGCGCGATTTCGAGCCGGTGACGATGCGGATGGCCAAGGACCAGGACCTGCCGCCCAACCCGCTGCGGATCTCCGGTGCCTGTGGCCGGTTGATGTGCTGCTTGAAGTACGAGCACCCGCTCTACCAGGAGTTCAAGTCGGCGGCGCCGAAGATCGGTGCGGCCGTCGAGACTGACGAAGGCGCCGGGAGGGTCATCGCACACCGGGTGCCCAGCGACGAGGTGGTCGTGCGGCTCTCCTCCTCCGGCAGCGCCTGCGCGTGCACCCGGGCCTCGGTGTGCGCACCCCGGCAGCAGCACGAGGAGCGGCGTACCCGCGGCAGCGAGGAGCCCGCATGAGACTGCCGCGTACGGCGAGGGCAGCGGCGGGCCTGCTGCTGACCGTCGCGCTGGCGGGCTGCCAGGGCGGCGCGGGCCCCGATGGCACGTCAGGCAGGGCACCAGACGGCGCGCCGTCCCAGCCCCGCCCCCAGGCGACCGGGATGCCGGACCCGCCCGCGGGCCTCGAGAGCTTCTACACCCAGGACGTCGACTGGAGGCCCTGTGCCGGCGACTTCGAGTGCGCGACCGTGCAGGTGCCGCTGGACTACGCCGAGCCCGACGGGAAGACGATCGGAATCGCGGTCAACCGCCGACCGGCCGACGATATGGGCGCGTTGCAGGGGGCGCTGCTGGTGAACCCCGGGGGCCCGGGCGTTCCGGGCAAGCCGTACGCGCGCCAGGTGGCGCCGATGCTGGCAGAAGTGACTGAGGAGTTCGATCTGGTCGGGTTCGACCCCCGCGGCACCGGCGAGAGCGCGTCGGTCGACTGCCTCAGCGACGACCGGCTCGACGACTACCTCGGTGCGGATATGTCCCCGGACACGGCGGCCGAGGTCACGGGGCTGCAGCAGCGGATCATCGAGCTCGGCGAGGGGTGCCAACAGCGCTCGGGCGAGCTCCTCGCGCACGTCTCCACGGTGGAGGCAGCGCGCGACCTCGACATCATCCGGCACATCGTCGGAGACCCGGAGATGCACTACTTCGGCACCTCCTACGGCACCCAGCTCGGTGCGACGTACGCGGAGCTGTTCCCGCAGCGGGTATCGCGGATGGTGCTCGACGCGGCCGTCGACCCGACCGTGCACGGGCTGGACCTGGGGTTGGCTCAGCTCGCGGGCTTCGAGACCGCGCTGCAGGCCTACCTGCGTGACTGCGTCGAGTCCGGCGACTGTCCGCTCGGCAGTTCGGTCGAGGAGGCCGAGGGCACGTTGGTCGACCTGTTGGCGCAGATCGACGCGGAGCCGCTGCCCACTGACACCTACGGTGACGGCGAGCGGCAGCTGACGAGCGGCTGGGCGTTCTACGGCATAGCGCTGCCGCTGTACGCGGCGGAGCTGTGGCCCGCGCTCACCCAGGGGCTGGAGGCAGCGCTCGACGGTGACGGCTCGGTGCTGCTGCGGCTGGCGGACGCCTACGTCGCCAGGTTCGGCGGCGAGTACGTCAACAACTCGATGGAGGCGTTCATGGCGATCAGCTGCCTCGACGACCCGTCCGCGCGGACCCCGGCGCAGATCCGGGACGTGCTGCCACGGTTCGAGGCGGTGTCGGACGTGTTCGGCGCCACCTTCGCCTGGGGCAGCATCGGCTGTCCCCGGTGGCCAGTCCACGTGGAGGGGTCGGTCGAGGACGCTGCCGACGAGATCGACGCCGCCGGGGCTGAACCGATCCTGGTGGTCGGGACCACCCGCGATCCCGCAACGCCGTACACGTGGGCGCAGTCGCTGGCCAGGCAGCTGGATTCGGGCGTGCTGCTAACCCGCGAGGGTGACGGCCACGGCGCGTTCGGGCACGGGAACTCCTGCATCGACGACGCGGTGCAGGACTACCTCGTCGACGGCACCGTGCCGGCGGCCGGCACCACCTGCTGACCCCGACCCGCTGGCGCGGGCGTGGCTGGCGCTCGTGTGCTGAGGCAATACGATGGCCCGAGACCGGTGCGCCGGTCAGCGAACTGATCGCCAACCGAGGGGACCCATCGTGCGCGTCGTCCAGCGGACCATCATCCGCGCCGACCAGGAGCTCGACATCCGCCCGTTGTATGTCGGCGGGCTGTCGTCGATCGGCACCCAGGAGGAGTCCCGCCAGTCCGGTGAGGACAGCTGGGACGACGACACGCACGCGGCGGCAGCGGCAGAGGAGGCCGCCGAGGGGATCGGCGGCTTCGGCCGGGTGACCGAGGAGGCCGTCCTCGTCGCCAGCCCCGACCGCCGGATGACGTTGGGCACCTACTTCAACGCTTTTCCCGCCGGCTACTGGCGCCGCTGGACCACGGTGACCGAGGTGCATCTTCGGGCGACCGTGCGCGGCCACGGCAACCTGCTGGTCTACCGCTCCACCGCGAAGGGCCACCAGCAGCGGGAGTTCTCCCGGCGGGTGGACACCGATGGCTGGGAGACGTTCGACTTCCAGCTGACCCTGAAGCCGTTCATCGACGGGGGCTGGTACTGGATCGACCTCGAGGGTGGCGACACCGAGATCGAGCTGCAGTCGGCCGACTGGCTGGTCGACATCGACGGCGGCAGCGACACGGGAAGCATCAGCATCGGAATCACGACGTTCAACCGACCCGACTTCTGCGTCGACCAGCTGATCGAGCTGGGCAAGGCCACCGAGGTGCTGGAGGTGATCGACGACATCATCGTCGTCGACCAGGGGAGTCAGAAGGTCGTCGAGCACGAGAGCTACGAGCAGGCCAAGTCGGCCCTCGGTGACAAGCTGGTGGTGATCGAGCAGGGCAACCTCGGCGGATCAGGTGGGTTCTCCCGGGCGATGAAGGAGACCATCGAGCGCGGCAAGAGCGACTACTGCCTGCTGCTCGACGACGACGTGGTCTGCGAGACCGAGGGAATCCTGCGCGGGCTCGCCTTCGCCGATCTGGCGAAGCACCCCACCGTGGTCGGCGGCCAAATGTTCAGCCTCTACGACCGCTCGGTGCTGCACGCGTACGGCGAGACCGTGAAGCCCTACACCTGGTTCTGGGGGCCCGCTCCCAAGACCACCCACGGCCACAACTTCGCGACCAAGTCGTTGCGGTCGACCGAGTGGCTGCACCAGCGCATCGACGTCGACTACAACGGGTGGTGGATGTGCATGATCCCGACCTCGGTGATCCGCGAGGTAGGGCTGTCGCTGCCAATGTTCATCAAGTGGGACGACGCGGAGTTCGGCCTGCGTGCCAGGGAGGCCGGCTTCCCGACCGTCACGCTGCCCGGCATGGCCGTCTGGCACGTGCCGTGGCACGAGAAGGACGACACGATCGACTGGCAGGCCTACTTCCATCGCCGCAACCGCATCGTCGCCGCACTCCTGCACTCGCCGTACGAGCGCGGGGGCCGGCTGGTCCGGGAGAGTCTGGAGACCCAGATCCGGCACCTGCTGTCGATGCAGTACGCGCCGGCCGAGATGGGACTGCTGGCGATCGAGGACATCCTCGAGGGCCCGCACCGGATGCACCGCGACGTGCTCGAGCGGCTGCCCGAGCTGCGGGCGCTGCGGCAGAACTACCCCGACTCGCAGATGCGGCCGGCGTTGGACGCCTACCCGGCCACCTGGCGCAGGAAGCCGCCGAAGAAGGGCCGCAACCCGCTGGCCCCCAGCACCAAGCTGGCGAAGATGAAGACGCTCGCCGTCGGTGCCCTGCACCAGTTCAAGCCGGTGCGCGACACCGCGGTCCGCAACCCCGAGGCGACCGTGCCCCACATCGACCAGAAGTGGTGGCTGCTGTCGCAGTTCGACAGCGCGGTGGTGTCGGCGGCCGACGGCTCGGCCGCGGCCTGGTATCAGCGCAACCCTGAGCAGTTCCGTGACCTGCTCCGGCGCTCGGTGGCCATCCACGCCCGGCTCTGGAAGGACTGGGAGACGCTGTCACAGACCTACCGCGAGTCGCTGCCGGACCTGGTCAGCCCGGAGACCTGGGAGAAGACGTTCGAACAGTCGGTGACGCCGCACGAGCAGCCCTGAGTCGGCAGCATCTGGGACCCGCTGTGGCCCGGTGCGTCTCGATTCTGAGTCTGCGGCGGTTGCCGCTAGACTCTCTCCCCGGTCCGCTCGTCGGGCCAAGCCGCCTTAGCTCAGTCGGCAGAGCGTCTCACTCGTAATGAGAAGGTCGTCGGTTCGATTCCGACAGGCGGCTCCAGCCCAAAGCCACACCTCACCTGCACATGCGCTGCGGACCACGAGAAGTTTCAAGACTGTCACTCTCCGCTTTTGTGCTCTCGCGCGCCCCCGGCGCCCCCG
>DASSKO010000186.1:0-14298 GCA_035690425.1 Nocardioidaceae bacterium | reverse complement strand
GATAGTCCAGCCCGCCGACCGGGCGCACCTCGTCCGACATGCTCAGAATGCTACTGCACTCAAGCAGAGATGCAGGACATGTGTTCGTGGCCGGTAAAGCCTCGATCCTGCACGCAGACCTCGATGCGTTCTACGCCTCGGTCGAGCAGCGAGACCAACCTGGTCTGCGTGGCCGTCCGGTGATCGTGGGGGCCGGTGTGGTGCTTGCGGCAAGCTATGAGGCGAAGGCGTACGGCATCCGGACGGCCATGGGAGGAACGCAGGCTCGCCGGATGTGCCCCGAGGCGATCGTCGTGCCGCCTCGGATGTCGGCGTACATCGAGGCGAGCAGAGCAGTGTTCGAGGTGTTCGAGCAGACGACGCCGATGGTCGAGGCGCTGTCGATCGACGAGGCGTTCCTCGACGTCGCAGGCCTGCGAAGGCTCTCGGGCACCGCTGTCGAGGTCGCCGCCGGGCTGCGGCGAGACGTGCTCGACCGAGTCGGCCTGCCGATCAGCGTGGGGGTCGCGAGGACCAAGTTTCTGGCCAAGGTGGCAAGTGGCGTGGCCAAGCCGGACGGGCTGCTCATGGTGCCACCTGAGGAGGAGCTGAGCTTTCTCCACCCACTCCCGGTCGAACGGTTGTGGGGTGTCGGCGCGGTGACGGCCACGAAGCTGCATCGACTCGGGTTCACGACCGTCGGAGAGGTCGCCCAGCTTGCCGAGACAACACTGGTTTCGATGCTTGGTGCCGCGTCGGGTCGCCATCTGCACGCGCTCGCTCACAATCGCGACCCTCGGCCGGTCCAGCTGCGTCGTCGTCGCCGCTCCATCGGCTCCCAACGTGCGCTCGGCCGCTCGTCGAAGTCGCCCGCGGAGGTCGACGCCGTGGTGGTGGCATTGGCCGACCGTGTCACCCGCCGGCTGCGAGCTGCCGGGAGGATCGGCCGCACCGTAGTGCTGCGGCTGCGGTTCGACGACTACTCCCGAGCGAGCCGGTCGCACACGCTGCCACAGCCGACCGCGCGGACCCAGCCGATTGTGGCGACTGCACGTGCGCTCGTGGCGCTGGCCGCGCCGATGATCGAGACTCGTGGCCTGACGCTCGTCGGGCTGGCCGTGGCCAACCTCGACAGCGACGGGGCGCTTCAGCTGACCCTGCCCCTCGAATGCCGCGGTGACGGCCTGCTCGACGGGGCACTTGACGGGGCACTCGACGGCATCCGGGACCGGTTCGGCGCGAGCGCCATCACCAGGGCCGTGCTGCTCGGGCACGACGAGGGTGTGTCGGCGCCGCTGCTCTCCGACTGATCGGTGACCGTGGCCCCCCACCTGCTTGACGCCTTCGAACGCTTGTTCGATAATACCTGGATGAATGATCTGGCCACCATGCGCCAGCCGACCGACACCAAGTTGGCAGCGGCTCGCTCGGCAGCCGCACGTGCGCACCGCTTGCACGGTGGGCAGTCGCAGGCGCAGACCCTCGCCACCGTGCCGGCGCTGGGCGAGCTGTTGCCTGGTGGCGCTCTGCGTGCGGGTACGGCGTACTCGGTGGAGAGCTCGACCGCACTGGCCATGGCGTTGATGGCCGGTCCGTCCGCGGCCGGGGCCTGGTGCGGCGTGGTGGGTCTGCCGGGGTTCGGTGCCGAGGCGGCGGCGGCGCTCGGGGTCAATCTCGACCGGCTGGTCCTCGTTCCCGAGCCGGGCACCGGATGGCGCAGCGTGGTGGGCGCGCTGATCGACGCGCTCACCGTGGTCGTGGTCGCGCCCCCGGTCGAGGTGAGCACGGCGGAAGCCTCCCGGCTGGGGGCACGGCTGCGGCAACGGGGTGGTGTGCTGGTGGTCTGCGGTTCGTGGCCACAGTGCGAGGCCAGGCTGTCGGTCAGCGACAGCAGCTGGGTAGGGCTGGGTGCCGGCCATGGCCACCTGAGCGGTCGGCAGGTCACGGTGCTAGCCCAGGGAAGAGGCACGGCGGTCCGGCCACGCCGCACCCGCCTGTGGCTGCCGGACGCACGGGGGGAGATCACCTTCGCCGACCCAGTCATGGTGTCCGAGACACCGTCCACGCCGGGCTGGATCCACGAGGCGACCGGCTGACTATGTCCACGCACTCTGCCCAGTCCTCCCGATCAGCCCAGTCCTCCCGATCAGCCCAGTCCGCCCGCACGATGGTCGCGTGGTGCCCCGACTGGCCGGTGACGGCAGCGGGGCAGGCTGCCGGCTGCTCACCGCAGGCACCGGTCGCGGTGCTCGAGAAGGGCCGGGTGCTGGCATGCTCGGCCAGCGCCCGTGCCTTCGGCGTGCGCCGGGGGATGCGTATCCGAGACGCCCAGTCGCGCTGTCCCGACCTGGCGGTCCTGGGCTACGACCCGGCACAGGACGCATGCGCCTTCGAGCCGGTGGTGACTGCACTGGAGGCACTCGTGCCCGGCGTCCAGATCGTCCGCCCGGGCACCTGCGCGATCAGAGCCCGCGGACCCAGCCGCTACTACGGCGGCGACGCGGAGGCGGCAGAGTCGGTGGCCGGCCGGCTGCTCGACGTCGGGGTGCCCGACTGCCGGGTCGGCGTCGCGGACGGTCCGTTCGCGGCCGAGCAGGCGGCTCGCGCCACGGCCGACACGGGGCAGCAGGGAGGCCACCAGGTAGGCCACCGTGTCCACGTCGTCCCCCCGGGAGGGTCGCCGGAGTTCCTCGCGCCGTTGTCGGTCGCCGTCCTCGAGCGACCCGAGCTCGCCGATCTGCTCCGCCGGCTCGGGCTGCGCACGCTCGGAGCGTTCGCCGAGCTGCCCGCGGCAGACGTGCTGGCGCGCTTCGGCATCGACGGTGCGCTCGCTCACCGGTTGGCGCGAGGCCACGACCATCGCGCGGTGGCGGCGCGTCGTCCGCCGCCGGAGCTCACTCGCACGGTCGACTTCGAGCCGCCCGTCGACCGGGCCGACCAGGTCGCCTTCTCGGTCCGGACTGCTGCCGAGGAGATGGTGGGCGCGCTCGCTGCGCACGGGGCGGTCTGCACGACCCTGCGGGTGGAGGTAGGCACGGAGGGCGCAGAGCCCGGCCGCCAACTCTCCCGTCGCTGGCTGCACCCACGGTGGTTCGACGCCGCAGACGTGGTCGACCGGGTGCGCTGGCAGCTCGAGGGGACCGGGAGGTCCACGGACCACCTCACCGCCCCGGTCGTGCGGGTGCGGTTGGTGCCCGACGAGGTGGACTCACCCGGTGCACATGCCGACGGGCTGTGGGGAGGAGGGCCCGAGGAGCACATCCATCGAGCCCTGTCGCGGGTGCAGAGCATGCTCGGTCACGAGGCGGTGGGCACTCCCGTGGTTGCTGGCGGCCGCGCACCCGCCGACCGGCAGAGACTGGTCCCATGGGGCGACCGGCCGCACCTGCGATGGCCCGCTGGGCGTCCGTGGCCGGGTAGCATCCCTGCCCCCCTGCCGTCCACGGTGTTTCCGGAGCCGGTCCCGACTGCGGTGGTCTCCGCGAACGGCAGCGCGGTCGGTGTCGACGGCCGCGGTGTCCTCTCCGCCGAGCCGGCCGTGTTCTCACCCGACGGTGAGCGGCGGCCGATCGCTGCGTGGGCGGGCCCGTGGCCGGTCGAGGAGCGCTGGTGGGACGACACCGCCCGTCGGCTGGCGAGGTTTCAGGTCGTCGGCGTCGACGGCAGTGCCTGGCTGCTGCTGCTGGAGGGCGGCCGATGGTGGGTGGAGGCTCGCTATGACTGACAGGCCGGCTTGATGGGCTACCACAACCCCCCGATCCCGTGGTCGGAGCTCGAGCGCAAGCTGTCCGACCGGCGCCGGCCGGGTGGACCGCCGCCCGACGCCGACGGAGGAGACAGCCCCGCGTGGTCGCGCGCCCGCCAGCCGTACGCCCCCGCGCAGGAGCACCGGCCGCAGCCACCGACGGGTCCGCTCGTGCCGTACGCCGAGCTGCATGCTCACTCCAACTTCAGCTTCCTCGACGGGGCCAGCCATCCCGAGGAGCTGGTCGAGGAGGCGGTGCGGCTGGGCCTGCACGGGCTCGCGCTGACCGACCACGACGGCTTCTACGGCATCGTCCGGATGGCCGACGCGGCCGAGGGCTATCCGCTGCCGACCGTGTTCGGTGCGGAGCTGTCGCTCGGGTTGCGCAGACCGCAGGCAGGGGAGCCGGACCCCGAAGGCAGCCACCTGCTGGTGCTGGCACGGGGCGCGCGGGGCTACCACCGGCTGTCCGGGGCGATCACCGACGCCCAGTTGCGCGGGGACGAGAAGGGCAAGCCGGTCTACGACCTCGAGGAGCTCGCAGGGCAGGCGGCGGGGGACTGGCTGGTCCTGACCGGGTGCCGCAAGGGCGCCGTCCGACGTGCGCTGCTGACCAGTGGGTACGACGAAGCAGGGCGCGAGCTCGACCGTCTGGTGGCACTGTTCGGACGCGACCAGGTGCTGGTGGAGCTGTTCGACCACGGCCATCCGCTCGACACGACGCACAACGATGCGATGGCGACCCTGGCGGATCGTGCCGGGCTGCCCGTGGTCGCCACCAACAACGTGCACTACGCGACTCCGGGCCGACGCCGGATGGCCGCGGCAGTAGCCGCCGTCCGGGCGCGTCGCAGCTTGCCCGAGATGGACGGCTGGCTGCCGGCGTCCGGCGGTGCGCACCTGCGGTCCGGCGCCGAGATGGCCGCGCGGTTCGCCCGCTATCCCGGTGCGGTCGCCCGCACGGTCCAGATTGCCGATGATCTCGCGTTTCCGTTGCGGGCAGCGAAACCACGGCTGCCTCGGCAGCAGGTCCCCCCGGGATACACTGCGATGAGCTGGCTGCGTGAGCTGGTGCGCCACGGCGCGCGGGAGCGCTTCGGCCCACCCGGCACGGCGCCGGTCGCCGAGGATCGGATCGAGCGCGAGCTCGCGCTGATCGAGGCCAAGGACTTCCCCGGCTACTTCCTGATCGTGCACGAGATCGTGTCCTACGCGAAGGCACGCGGCATCCTCTGCCAGGGCCGCGGGTCCGCGGCGAACTCCGTGGTGTGCTATCTGCTGGGCATCACCGCGGTCGACCCGGTCTTCTTCGACCTGCCGTTCGAGCGGTTCTTGTCCACCACCCGCGACGAGGAGCCCGACATCGACGTCGACTTCGACTCCGACCGGCGCGAGGAGGTGATCCAGCACGTCTACGAGCGCTACGGCAGGCGCAACGCCGCCCAGGTGGCCAACGTCATCACCTATCGGCCTAAGCTCGCCGTACGCGACATCGCCAAGGCGCTCGGGCACAGCACCGGTCAGCAGGACGCATGGTCGGCGCAGGTCGAGTCGTGGGGAGCGGTGGTGACCACCGCCGACCACGACATCCCCGCACCGGTGGTCGACCTGGCCGGGGAGCTGCTCCGGTTCCCCCGCCATCTCGGCATCCACTCCGGCGGCATGGTGCTCACCGACCGGCCGGTGGGCGAGGTCTGCCCGATCGAGCCCGCGCGGATGGAGGGCCGGACCGTTCTGCAGTGGGACAAGGACGACTGCGCGTGGATGGGGCTGGTCAAGTTCGACCTGCTGGGGCTGGGCATGCTGGCCGCCCTGCAATACACGATGGACACCGTCGCGGAGCAGATCGGCGAGCAATGGACCCTGGACACCATCCCCAAGGAGGAGCCCGGCGTCTACGACATGCTGTGCCACGCCGACTCGGTCGGAGTGTTCCAGGTCGAGAGCCGGGCACAGATCGGCACCCTGCCCCGGCTACGGCCACGGTGTTTCTACGACCTGGTGATCGAGGTCGCGCTGATCCGTCCGGGTCCGATCCAGGGTGGCGCGGTGCACCCCTACATCCGGCGCAAGCTCGGCAAGGAGCCGGTCACCTACCTCCATCCGGCCCTGGAGCCGGTGCTCAAGCGCACTCTCGGCGTGCCGTTGTTCCAGGAGCAGTTGATGCAGATCGCGATGGCGGTCGGCGGCTGCGACGGCGACGACGCCGACCTGCTGCGCCGGGCGATGGGCTCCAAACGCGGGGTGGAGAAGATCTCCGCGCTCCGCGAGCAGTTGTACGCCGGGATGGCCGAGCACGGCATCACCGGCGACCTGGCGGACGAGGTCTACGAGAAGATCGAGGCGTTCGCCAACTTCGGTTTCGCCGAGAGCCACTCAATCAGCTTCGCGCTGCTGGTCTATGTCTCGACCTGGCTGCGGCTGCACTACCCGGCGGCGTTCCTGGCGGCGCTGCTGCGGGCGCAGCCGATGGGCTTCTACTCGCCGCAGACGCTGGTCGCTGACGCCCGGCGCCACGGGGTCGACGTACGCCGGCCCGACATCGCACGGTCCGGGCCGCACGCGGTGCTGGAGGCGCTCGAGCAGCCCGCGCCCGCGGGTGCCTCGGCCTGTCTGTGCCCCGAGCAGCCCCCGGTGGGCGACTTCGATCCGGCTGCGCCCTTCGACGCGGGCGAGCACCGTCGTGACGGAGCCTTTGCGGTGCGGCTCGGGCTGGCGCAGGTGACGTCGATCGGGGAGCACCTGGCTGAACGGATCGTCGACGAGCGCGCACGGGGCGAGGCGTTCACCGACATGGCCGACCTGGTCCGCCGGGTCGGGCTGAGCACCGCCCAGGTCGAGGCGCTTGCGACCGCCGGGGCGTTCGACACGTTCGGCCTGTCGCGCCGGCAGGCGCTGTGGGCGGCGGGGCGTGCCGCGGCCGAGCGCAGCGACCAGCTGACCGGAGTGAGCAGCGGCGGCGCACCGCCGGTGCTGCCCGACCTCACCGCACCCGAGCAGACGATGGCCGATCTGTGGGCGACCGGCATCTCATCCGACAGCCATCCCATCGAGCACGTCCGGATCGAGCTGCAGGCGCGGGGCGTGCTGTCGGCGGCGACACTGCTGACCGCGGAGCCCGGCAGACGGCTCCGGGTCGGCGGAGTGGTCACCCACCGGCAGCGGCCGGGGACTGCGGGAGGCGTCACGTTCCTCAACCTCGAGGACGAGACCGGCATGGTCAACGTGGTGTGCTCAGAAGGCGTGTGGAGCCGTTACCGGCGGGTCGCGCGTGAGTCGTCGGCGCTGGTGGTCCGGGGCCAGGTGGAGCGTTCCGACGGGGTGACCAACCTGGTCGCCGACCGGCTCGAACGGCTCCCGCTCGCTGCGCGGGTCACCTCCCGCGACTTCCGCTGAGCGATCGAGCGTAGCTACCGTCGCCCGGGTGGAGCGGTGGAACCAGACCAGGCCGGGGATCCTCCGGCTGCCGTCAGGGCGGCTGGTGCGCGGGCGAAGCCTACGTCGCGGCGCTGTTGAGGGTGTCGGTCCCGAGTTCGGGCTGTACCTGCAGGGCCAACCGCCCCCGCCGAGGGTCGAGGTGGCCTGCAGCGGTGGCCACGGCCGGACAGGTACGGCGCTGGCCTGCCTGGCAGTCCTCGACGGTGTCCCGGCGGCCGACGCCGTGGAGTACGTCCGGCAGCACTACGACCCGCGGGCGGTCGAGATTCCATGGCAGCGGCGCTACGTCGGCAGCTCCCGCCGTAGTCACCAGCGTCCGAAGCCAGCCGCCACGTTTGCTGGCCGGTCACGGTCGGCGCGCGTCGATCAAGTCTTCGACGATGCGCAAGTCGGCGATGTCGTAGGTGAGCAGAGGCACCTGCTCGACGACCGCGGTCGCGGCGATGGCGAGATCGATCTGCCGGCGTCGTGGGCTCCCGCCGCGTCGGGTGACGGCCGATGCGAGTCGGCCCCATGCACGGGCGACCTCGACTGTGACGGGGAGTGGGTCGAAGGCGGCCTCCACGGCAGCAAGACGATCAGTTCGGCGCGCGCGCTCGTCCTCGTCGGTCGCGATGAGTGCTCCGAAGTGCAACTCGGTGAGCGAGGCGACGCTGATCGCCGCCTCGACATCTGCGGGAGGCTCTTCGCCGATGAGGACGGAGGTATCCAGCAGTGCCCTCATCGGACGAAGGGATCGACGAGGCCCGCCCCCAATTCTCCGAGATCGTCGTCCAGTCCACGCGGCGCCGGACCGCGCCAAACGTCGGCAAGCGCGCCGCCTGAGATCCAGCGGCGTCGCAAGGCGGGCGAGAGCTCGGCGACCGGCCGCCCAGCCACCGTCACCAGCAGCGTCTCGCCGGCCTCGACACGCCGCAGGACCTCGCCGACCTGGTTGCGGAGCTCCTTCTGCGGTATCGACTCCATGCCACCAAAGGTAGCACTTCTGCTACCAGCCGCACGGTCGGGTACCGGCCCACGGTCAGGAGCGAGTCACCGAGAAGCGTCGTGCAGGAGCGACGATCGATCGCGATCCCGCCCGCCGGGGGAGTCGGGTAACTTGTCACCTCGGGGACAGCGGCTGCTCCGGTTGCTGCTTCACGGTGTGCCTGAGGGAGACGCATGCATCACTCAGACTGGAAGTCCGTTCTGGACGTGGCCGCACCGGCCGCACTCGAGCATCTGGGATCGTTGCCGGAACGTCGGGTGTATCCACAGGGTGATCATGCTCAGATCCGCGCTGCCCTCCATCACGAGCTTTCCGAGCTGGGCCTCGATCCGGCCGAGGTCGTGTCGGACCTCGCTCGCGATCTCGGTCAGTATGTGACGGCGCACGCCAGCGGTCGGTTCTTCGGTTTCGTCATCGGCGGGCTGCACCCGGCAAGCTGGGGCGCGGAGCTCCTCGTCTCGACGTGGGATCAGAACGCGTGCCTGTTCCCGCCGACGCCCGGTGTGGCGGTGGCCGAGGAAATCGCGGCGGAGTGGCTCGTCGAGTTGCTACGGCTGCCGGCGGAGAGCTCGGTCGGTTTCGTGACCGGTGGGCAGATGGCCAACTTCACCTGCCTGGCCGCGGCACGGCATGAGGTCTTGCGCCAGGTCGGCTGGGACGTCGAAGCAGACGGACTGCTCGGCGCCCCGCGCGTCACCGTTGTGCTCAAGGAGGGCGCGCACTCCACCGTCCTTCGGGCGCTGCGCTTTCTGGGACTGGGCGAGCGTTCCGCGGTGCTTGTCCCCTGTGACGAGCAGGACAACATTCGCCCCGACTTGCTCGAGCAGGTGCTGCGTTCTCATTCGGGGCCGACCATCGTGGCGGTCGAATGCGGCAACGTGAACACCGGCGCCTTCGACGACTTCCACGCGGTAGCCGAGCTCGCCGACGCCCATCGCGCGGCCGGGAACCCGACGTGGGTGCACGTCGACGGCGCGGTGATGCTGCTGGCGGCTGCAGCCCCGGGCATGGAGGCACGCGTGCGCGCGTTGGACCGCCTCGACTCGTGGTCGACCGACGGGCACAAACTGCTCAACGTCGCCTACGACTGCGGCGTGGCGATTTGCCGGCACGCCGCCGCGCACCGCGCTGCCATGGGCGTGCAGGCCAGCTACCTCGAGCAGGGAACCAGCGCGCGCGACCCGATGGACTGGAATCCCGAGTTCTCCCGCAGGGCGCGCGGTGTCGGCGTGTACGCGACACTCCGGTCCCTCGGACGCCAAGGTGTGGCCGACCTCGTCGAGCGCACCGTTCGGCTGGCGCAGCGCTTCGCCGAGACGCTGGCAAGCAGCGGTCGCGCGGAGATCGTCAATGAGGTCGTGTCGAACCAGGTGCTCGTGCGCTGGCTCGCGCCCGACGGCGACAACGGCCGCCTGGCGGACCTGGTCATGGCAGGCGTACGCGCGGAGGGCACCGCCTTCTTCAGCGGGACGATCTACCGAGGTGAACGGCTGATGCGGATCTCCGTCTCGGACTGGGCGACGGACGAGCAGGACGTCGACCGTGTCGTCGAGGCGCTGCTTCGGCACGCCGCCCTCGCGACCGGCTGAACGCACAGGAGTGCGGCATGGCAGTCCGAGCACTGTCAGCACGCAAGGTGCTACACAGTGATGGGTGGAACGTATCGGTGTCCGGGAACTTCGTCAGGATGCGTCGCGGTATATCGCACTCGTGAAGGCGGGCGAGACCGTGGAAGTGACCGAGCGGGGAGAGCTGGTCGCCCTGCTGGGCAACCGGCGGAGTGCCTGCGTGTGTCCAGACCTGTCCGGTCGAGGCCAGTCTTCTTACGCCGTGGCGAAGCGCCCCAGCAGTCGCTCGGAGCGGATGCCTTCGAGGTGCGCGGCGAACATCCGCTGGTAGCCGAGCTCCTCGCGGCTGCGGGGTGCCGGTAGGCCGGGCACCCGCACCGACTCCCAGTCGTCGTCGGGCGCGAGCTCAGCCGCCCGGGACGCCATCACCGTCGCAGTTCCGCTGCCGTCGCCGAACTGCTCCTTGCGCCGCCACAGGATCTCGTCCGGGATCCAGCCGGTGAAGGCCTCCCGCAGGATCCGCTTCTCCTGACCCTCCTCGCCGGGCAACTTCCATGCGATGGGCACCCGCTGGGCGACCGCGATCAGGTCGAGGTCGAGGAACGGCACCCGCGCCTCCAGGCCGTGCGCCATCGTCACCCGGTCGCAGCGCTGCAGGTTGAGGTGGTGCAGCCCCTCGACGCTGCGGATCAGCTCCAGCCGAAGGTCGTCGGCGTCGGTGATGTCGCGCAGGTGGTCATAGCCGGCGAACAGCTCGTCGGCGCCCTCGCCGGTCAGCACCACCTTGACCTTCTCGGCCGCCAGCTCCGACAGCAGGTAGTTGGGCACGGCGCTGCGGACCAGCGACGGCTCGAACGACTCGATCGACGTCACCACGCTCGGCAGCACCTCGACGACCTCGTCGGCGGTGTAGACGCGCTCATGGTGGTCCAGCCCGAGGTGGTCGGCGACGACGCGCGCGGCGGCGAGGTCGGAGCTGTCCGCGGTGCCGGCGGCGAAGGAGTGCACGGGCCTGCCCTCGCGCCGCGCCTCGCCGGCCATGATCGCCGCCACCAGCGACGAATCCAGGCCGCCGGACAGGAAGACACCGACCGGCACGTCGGACATCATCCGCCGGCGTACGGCGGTGACCAGCGTGCCGCGGATCGCCTCCCGTGCCGCGTCGCGGTCGGCGTACTCGCGGGTCTCCTCGGCGATCTCTCCATAACGCACCAGACCGTGCTGCGGGGTCCAGGCATGGCCGGGTGGGAAGGTCTCGACGTGCGGGCGCCACTGCGGGTCGAACGCCTGCAGCTCCGACGCGAACGCCACCAGCCCGTCCCGGCGGGCCCAGTACAGCGGCTTGATGCCGAGCCGGTCACGCGCCGCGAGGAAGCCGCCGGCCTCGTCCGCGACGCAGAAGGCGAACATCCCGTGCAGCTGCGCCACGCCGTCCGGCCCGTCGGTCGAGACGTGCAGCGCGACCTCGCTGTCGGAACGGGTCAGGAAAGTCACGTCGTCGAGGTCGTCGCGCAGCGCCTGGTGGTTGTAGATCTCGCCGTTGCACACGACCCATCGGCCGCGGAGGTGGTCGGGCAGCGGCTGGTCGCCGCCCTCGACGTCGACGATCGACAGCCGGGTGTGGCCCAGCCACGCCGGCCCCACCTGGCGGGCCGCGGTGCCGTCGGGACCGCGGTGCTCGAGCCGCTCGAGCATCGGCCTGCCGATGTCGGCGAGCTCCGTCGGGCTCGCGCCGCCGTCGGCGTCGTACACAACTGCGATGCCGCACATCGGCAACTCCTCTGTACTTGTCGGCGCCATCTTACCGTCGTCGTCGGGGGGTCCGCACGCTGTGGCCGGGTGCGTAGGCTCAGTCAGGTGGCGACCGAGCGGCTGTTGCTGATCGCGGACACCCATGTCCCGAAGCGGGCGCGCGACCTGCCCGACCAGGTGTGGTGGGAGGTCGACGCGGCCAGCGTCGTCCTGCACGCCGGCGACTGGGTCGAGGAGCCGCTGCTGGACTCCCTGCAGCAGCGGTCGCGACGGCTGGTCGGGTGCTACGGGAACAACGACGGCCCGGCGCTGAGGTGTCGGCTCGACGAGGTTGCGCGGGTCGAGCTCGCCGGTGTGCGGTTCGCCGTGGTGCACGAGACCGGCCCTGCCGGCGGTCGTGAGCGTCGCTGCGCGCAGCGGTTCGCCGATGTCGACGTCCTCGTCTTCGGCCACTCCCATATCCCGTGGGACACCACGACCGACTCCGGGATGAGGCTGCTGAACCCGGGCTCGCCGACGGACCGCCGCCGACAGCCCTTCTGCACCTATCTGACGGCCACGGTCTGCGACGGTGCCCTCGGTGACGTCGAGCTGCACCGGCTCCCGCCGCGGGTGGTGCGCTGACCTACCGGCCGAAGGGCCAGGTCTCGCGCTCCTCGCCGGTGGGGCGCACATCCGGCATCGGTGACAGCCCACGGCTGTCGTCGAACCAGCAGAACGCGTCGTAGCGGCGGCCGAGCACGGTGGGGACATAGTTGCCCCACCGCTCGACCTCGGGTCGGTAGACGACGCCGATCGCGCGGTGGTCGCGCCGCTCGCTGAGCCACCCGGGCAGCTGGGACGGGAACACGAAGAGCGCGTCGGGAGCCTCGAGGCTGTCATGCAGCAACGCTTCGATGCTGTCCGGCCGCGCCGGTGGCACCGCCATCGTCTGCATCGGCTCGCCCCATCCCGGCCCGGCGACCACGCTCCCGTGATGGCTGCCGAAGCCGACGAGGACCATCGACCGGTAGTAGGCCTCCGCTCCGGCGGCCACCCGTGCGTTCTGCTCCGCGTTGAACCGGGCGTCGCGCTCCGGCTCGCCATGGTCGAGGGTCAGCCGCCGTAGGTCGGCGAGCATCTCGACCACCGGGCCCTCGCAGCTGGTGGGCACCAGCCGGGTGGCGCGGGCGTACTCCCGCGGGTCCTCGGCGTACGGCTCGAAGCACCGGAACGCCCGGGCGGCCGCGTCGACGTGGTGTGGCTCGTGCTCGCGTAGGTAGCCGAGGATGCCACGCAGTGAGTCCCACAGGCTGTAGACGTCAAGTCCGTAGAAGCCGACGCGGTCCTCGGCGGCCAGCCCGAGGTTGTGGTCATGCAGCCAACGGGTGAAGGCCGCCACCTCCTGGTTGGCCCACATCCACGTCGGCCACCGGTCGAACCCGGCGAGCGCGTCCGCTGGGTCGTCGGGCGCGCCGGGAGCACCGACGACCGAGCAGTTCACCCGGTAGCAGTCCGGCCAGTCACCCTCGACGGCGACGAGCCCGAAGCCCCGCTCGGCGATCAGGCGGCGGGTGATCGCCGCGCGCCAGGTGTAGAACTCGTGCGTGCCGTGCGAGGCCTCGCCGATCAGCACGAACCGCGCGTCACCGACTCGCTCCAGCAACGGGTCGAGGTCAGCGTCGTCACGCAGCGGCGCGGCCAGACTGCGTACCTGTTCCTCGTCGCGGATCAGCTGCCCAGCCGGCTGGCGAGCAACTGCTTGCCCTCCTCCGCGCCCTTGCGGCTCTCGCTTTGGGCGCGGCGGAAGAACTCCGCGAGCTCGTTGTCCCCGTCGCGCTCGGCGTCCTGGATGAAGACCTCCAGTCGAAGCGCGTTGCTCAGGCACGCCTCGGTGAACCAGATGATGTTGTAGGCCTTGTCCTTGGTGCCGGTGACGTCTCCGGTCTCGCTGGCCATCGCTCCTCCTACCGTTCGGATGGAGCGCGGGCTGTACCCGTGCGCACCCGCCCGAAACCCTCCTCCGCCGGCGCGGTCAGTCCGGCTCGGCGGCCCCGGCATCGCGCTCCTGGGCGTGCAGGGTTCGCGCGAGGTCGTCTCGGGCCTCCAGCACCAGCCGTCGCAGTGCCGGCGGGGCCGACGCCCGCGCGAGCCAGCCGTCGGTGGCGTCCAGTGTCTCCTGCGAGGTCTGCAACGCCGGGAAGAAGCCGCGGACGATCCGCATCGCGGCCTCGATGCTGCGCTGGGACCACACCGCCTTTAGCACCGCGAAGTACTTCGGTGCGTACGGCGCCAGCAGGTCACGCTGGTCTGCCTGGTTAAAGCCGGCGACCACCGCGTCGACCATGGCATTGGGCAGCTCACCGGACTCGACCACGCGGCACCACGCCTCGGCCTTGGCCCGCGGATCGGGTCGGGCGGCCAGACAGCGGGCCAGCTGCCGCGCACCGGAGGCGGTGTCGTCTCGGCCCAGCTCGGCCCGCAGGGTCTGCTCGTTCGCGACGCCGTGCGCGGCCAGCCGCTCCAGGACGGACCAGCGTAGGTCCTGGTCGACGTCCAGGCCGTCGACCGCGTCCGGTCCTGACAGCAGTCCGTGCAGCAGCGAGAGGTCGGCCTCCGTAGCGGCGACCGACGCGAAGAAGCGCGCCCACGCCAGCTGGTGGTCGCTGCCGGCCACCGCCTCGTGCAGGGCGCTTCGCGCGCCGGCTGCGAGCAGCCGCCCGCCCACCGGCCGCCACTCAGGTGCGGCGTACTGGGTGAGTGCCGTGCGTGCCTGCTGGTGCAGTGACTGCAGGACCCCCACGTCGGTCTCCGGCTCGGCGAACCGCAGCACCAGGTCGACGTACTCC
>DASSKO010000185.1:0-8379 GCA_035690425.1 Nocardioidaceae bacterium | reverse complement strand
TGAGTGGAGGTCCCCGTCGTACCAGACGTCAGAGTCGTGGCGTTCCGAAATCACGACCCTGAGGTCTGGTACGACGGCGAGGATTTGGAGCAGCTCCACTGCACCCGGTAACCTTCTCGTCACCGACGCGGGGTGGAGCAGCTCGGTAGCTCGCTGGGCTCATAACCCAGAGGTCGCAGGTTCAAATCCTGCCCCCGCTACGAATTTCAGGCTCGGAATCTACGGATTCCGAGCCTGAAAGCATTTACGAACTTGATCGAGTGTCCACTTAGTGACGGGTTTCCCGGACAACCCGCTGGCCGGCGGTCGCAGTGCGCCCCCGGGTGACCTACACCGCGACCGCCCCCGCGACGGCCCGGGACAGCGGTTGGCTATGCGGGTCCGACATGACCCACCTGACAGCCATGCCCGCCAGCCACGCCCTCGATCGGATCACCGACTGGCGGATCGCCCTGCGGGCCGAGAACAAGAGCCCGGGCACGATCTTCATCTACGCCGACGGAGCCACTCGTTACCTGACCTGGTGCGCCGACGGCGACCACCTGCCGATGAGCCGCGCCGCGCTCAACTCCTGGATCGCCGGCCTGCTCGACGGCGGATCCTCGCCGGGCACCGCCCGCATCCGCCAGCTCGCCGTGCGCCGCTTTGCGGCCTGGCTGACCGCCGGCGGTGAGATCGCCGCCGACCCGTTCCCCGGAGTCAAGGCACCCCGCTACGAACCGCCGCTGGTCGAGCCGCTCACCGACGCCGAGCTCCGCGCGCTCCTCGCCACCTGCGCTGTCTCCGACGACCACGCGCGGCTGGAAGCCACCCTCAACGACCGACGCGACGAAGCGATCATCCGGCTCATGTTCGAGACCGCGATCCGGTCCGGGGAGCTCGTCGACCTCCAGCTCGACGACGTAGACCTCATCGCGCGGCTGATCACGATCCGTCGTGGCAAGGGTGGGCGCGGCCGAGTGATTCCTGTCGGCCCTGTGACCACCGAGGCGCTGCTGGTGTATCTCGACCAGCGTGAGCAACACCCGCTGGCTGCGAGCCCCGACCTGTGGCTCGGCAATCGCGGCCAGCGGTTCGGCCGCGAAGGACTCAGCCGTGCCCTGCGCCGCCGCGCCAAGCGCGCCGGAGTGCAGGGCTTCCGGCCCCACCGGCTCCGGCACACCGCCGCCCACCGATGGCTCGCGGCCGGCGGCTCCGAATCCGGCCTGATGGCCATCGCCGGCTGGACCCGCAGCGACATGCTCGTCCGCTACACCCGAGCCCGCGCCTCCGAACGCGCCGCCACCGAGGCCCGCCGACTCAACCTCGGAGACCTCTGAGCTCCGCGACAGTTGGCACGGTTCACCGCCGATCGTGGCAGACCAGCTCGCCGGAACGGCGGGTGGACGTCCGAGCGCTCGACACGGCCTGCCGCCACGACCATGATCGAACCGTGAGCGCGCAGGCCGAGACCGCCGAATCAGACAACAGCCTGCCGCAGTGCTGGTGTTGCGGCGGCTCGTTCGCCGAACCGGAGTTGGTCCACCTCGGGTCGCACCCGGAGGTGGGCCTGTGCGCGGACTGCGCCCATTGGGTGCACCGCCGCGCCGCCGAGCAGGCCGCTGCCCGACGGGGCGGGCTCCCCGCGCGGTATCGCGGAGCCTTCGCCGCGACCCGGTCCTGGGTCATCCAGCACGAGGTGCACAACCTGCCTGTCCTCGGCCGGCTGCTGCGCGGCCTGGACCGTCGCCTGCCCTGAACCTCGCGCCCGCGACCGCTCAGGCCACCCGACCCAGTTGGGCAACCCGCTCACACGGACTTGCCGACATCCCGTCCCAGCGTCCCGCCGCCGGGTCCCGGGGCGGTGTCCGGCGGGCAGCAGGCGCCGGGCACCGGAGCCATGCGTCCTCGGCGTCGACGTTCGACGAGGGCAAGTGTGGCTGCTCCCAGCACCGCCGTCACGGCGAGGACACTGATGAGGGTCGTCCGACCCTGGATCCACTGCGAGATGGTCGCGGACAGTCCGGCGAGTGCGCCGGCTCGACCCGCCGACGTCGCGTCACCGGTGGCGGCCGGATACCAGTACCAGGCGAGGTAAGCGCCGGTGAGCACGAGGACCACCGCGGTGACCTTGGGGCCGTAGCGAGCCAGCGTGGCCACCCGGTGGGTGAGCGCGGTGCCCGCGGCTGCGGTGGCCAGGGCCAGCAGCAGCAGGACGGTGGCCGACCCGGCCGCGTAGACCCCGAACACCACGAGCAGGCCGGCGTAGCTGGCGGTGGCCTGGGCCTGCGCGATGACCGCGAGCAGCACCCCGAAGGTGCACGCGAGCGAGGCGATCGCGTAGCCGACGCCGAAGACCACCATCTGAGCGGTCGGGGCAAGCCCCGCGGTTGCCCGGCCGGGGATCCGGGGCAGCCGAAGGGAGAACGAGCGACCGGCCAGCATCGCCCCACCGAGCAGCACCAGCAGTACGCCGACGGCGAGGCCGAGCGCCGGTGCGGCCTCGATCAGGCCGCGGGCGCCGGCGCTGACCACCAGCCCGGCGGCGGCCAGCGTGCCGGCGAACCCGAGGGTCAGCGCGGCGCCGGCCCGCAGCGCATGGAGCAGCCGCACGGGTGCCGGGGAGGTGTCGCCGTCGCCGATGGTGTGGCTGATCCAGGCCGGCAGTAGCGCGAAGCCGCACGGGTTGACCGGGGCGACCATGCCGGCGGCGAAGGCGAGCGTGAGCAACCCGCCCATGGCTCAGGCTCCCGCCTTCACCAGTTCAGCGGTGATGGTCTCGGCGCTGGGGTCGGTGGCCCGGAAGGTCACCTTGCCCTCGGCGTCGACCACGATCAGGGTGGAGAGCGCGGCGACCTGGAAGCGCAGAGACAGGGCCGCGCCGGTGTCGATGGCCGCCGGGACGTGCTCCGCGTCGACGGAGTCCATAAAGCCTCCGATGGTCTCCTTGGACTCGCCGGGGTCCATGTCGATGGCGAGGAAGCTTGCGTTGTCGCCCGCTTCCTCGGCGGCGGTCGCCGCCCTGCCGAGGGACCGGACGCCGTTGACGCATTCGCCGCAACCGACCGAGAAGAAGAACACGGCTGTGGGTTCCCCGGTTGCGGGCAGGCTGATCTGGTGGCCGTCGATGCTGGTCACCGTCACCGGACCACCGTCGGCCACTGGGCTCGCGGGGGCAGTGGTCCCGCATCCGGTCAGCGCCAGCGATCCGGCGGCGAGGGCCGCGGCGATCGAGACGGCCTTCAGTCCGGTTCGGGTGCGCGTCATCGGGTCTGTTCGTCCCTCGTGTCAGTGGTCTGGTCGGTACGAGTGGGCGGGGTGGGCGGACAGCAGTCAGGGCTGTCCGTGCGACGGTGCCGCCTCGCGCTCCCGACGACGGCGAGGACCACGACGCCGATCCCGGCCCCGATGACCCAGGGATTGCGCAGGAACGCGCCGATCCCAGCAATGGCGCCGCCGGTGACCAGAAGCGGGAGGAGGGCGCAGCAGGCGACCATGAGCACGGCGGCACCTGCTGCGGTCAGCAGCAGGCCGACGCCGCCGGGTTGGCCGTCATGGTTGGAGGTCATCGGTGTCCTTCGGTCCTGTCGTTGAGGCTGGGTCAGCAGCAGTGGGTGCGGTCGGTCGAGGTGTCGTCGGTGGTCGGCTGGGTGCCCGCGAGGAGGGCGGCGGTGAGGTCGGCGCCGATCCGGTGGGCCTCGGCGACCGGGACGACCTCGGCCCCGGGGTTCCCGACGAGCCAGCCGGCGGCGTCCTCGGGCGAGGTGAAGAAGTGCACCTGGTTGCAGAAGGAAGGGCGGATCGACGTCATCCGCTCGGGATTCACCAGGGACACCACTGCGGTGGCTGGTTCGACGCTGGTGACGCCGGTCGCAGGGTCGATGGTGACGCGGATCGTTGCGCCGCTGGCCGGTGAAACCGACTCGACGTGTGCCGCCCGCTCCACCAGCGCGGGGAAGATCAGGGTGTCCAGAGCGCACCAGGTGTAGAGCTCCTCGCCGGCCACGGTGAACCGGTGATTGGTCGGGCGCAGGGTCAGACCCTGGCCGAGGATCCGACCCTGGGCGTCGTACTCGGTGTCCGGCACAGCGGCCAGACCACGACGTACGTCGTCGACCGTGCGGCCCGCAGCAGCGGCGAGCTCCTCGATGCTGACGGGGTCGCCATCGACGAGCAGTCGCAGCAGCGGGACCAGCAGGCCGGCGTCCAGGCCCGACTCCCCGGGGTCGGCGAGCCGGTTGGTCAGGTCGGTGATGAGATTCGGCACGGTGATTCCTTTCAGGCGCAGCAGGACAGTTTCGAGACGTCGGCGGTGAAGGACTTGGCGACGATCCGGATGCCTTCGGCCATGGTCAGGTAGGGCGCCCAGGCGTCGGCGACCTCGGCGATG
This sequence comes from Nocardioidaceae bacterium, assembly GCA_035690425.1. GTDB lineage: Bacteria > Actinomycetota > Actinomycetes > Propionibacteriales > Nocardioidaceae > DASSKO01. Next base: position 4,010 of record DASSKO010000185.1, on the reverse strand, counting down.
GTCTTGCCGAGGATGTGCACACCGGCGGCTGCGAGCTCGCCGGCGTCCTTCGCGACCGCGGTCAGGCCGAGGATCTCGCCGGTGTCGGCATTGGCGACCATCTTGATGAAGCCGCGGGTGTCGCGGTTGACCAACGCGCGGGTCACATAGGTCAGCGGCAGAACCCGGCAGTCGCAGCGGATCCCTGCGGCGACGACGTCCTCCTCGGTCAGCCCGACCGCACCGATCGCGGGGCTGGTGAAGGTCACCCGGGGGAGCCTGGTGTAGTCGACCGACCGGTCCGCGGCGGCGAAGGCGTTCTCGGCGACCATCGTGCCGTGGTGAGCGGCGACATAGACGAACTCCGGGTGCCCGGTGACGTCACCGGCGGCCCAGATCCGCGGGTTGGAAGACTGCATCTGGTCGGTGACCACGATCTCCCCGGACTCGCCGGTCTTGACCTCCACCGCGTCGAGGTTGAGCCGGTCGGTGACCGGGCGGCGGCCCAGAGCGACCAGGATCTCGTCCGCGCGGAACTCCTGCTCGCCCCCGGAGATCTCGGCGCGGACGACGACCTGCCCGGTCCCCGCGTCGCGAGCCACGTGGACAGGCGTGGCGCGGCGAACCACCCGGATGCCCTCATCGGCGAACACCTCCTGCAGCGCCTGGGAGACCTCCGGCTCCTCCTTCGACGCCAGCCGCGAGCGCACCAGCAGGGTGACCTTCGCTCCGAGACGGGCGAAGAGCTGCGCCTGCTCCAGCGCCACGTAGCCGCCACCGAGCACCAGCAGTGACTCGGGGACCTCGGCCAGCTCCATTGCGGTCGTCGACGTCAGATACCCGACGTCGTCGAGACCATCGATGGGCGGAGCCCAGGCGCGCGCGCCGGTCGCAACAAGGTAGTGCGCGGCCTCGATCACCTCGACCGTTCCGTCGGTGCCGGTGACCTCCAGGAGGGGGGACTCCGGAGTGCCGGCGAAGATGGCCTCACCACGTCGGACCTTCCACCCGTAGGAGTCCGCGACGTCGACGTACTTCTCACCCCGCAGCGCCTCGACGAGGTCCTCCTTCCCTGCGATCAGGGCGGGCATGTCCACCGCGCCCGCGTCGGTCGCGATGCCCGGGAACCGGTCGCCAGCGTCGGCCGCGACGTGCCGGGCCTCGGCCGCCGCGATCAGCGCCTTGGACGGCACGCAGCCCGTGTTCACACAGGTGCCGCCGAACGTGCCGCGCTCGATCATCACAACGGACTTGCCGATCGTCGTGGCCCGGATGGCGGCGGCGAATGCCCCGCCACCCGACCCGATCACTGCCAGATCAAACTTCGACTGCATCCCGATTCCTCCCCGACGGTTGGGAAACGCTCCTGATGTGCTCAGAATGGACCTTCCAGTAAGGTGGAAGGTCAAGTGAGACCTGCGACACAAGGGAGTCGGGATGCGGATCGGGGAGCTCGCCGAGGCATCGGGAACCACTGCCAAGACGCTGAGGTTCTACGAGGAGCAGGGGCTGCTGCCAGCCGCCGAGCGCACCCCGGCTGGCTACCGCGACTACACCCCCGACGCCGTCGGGCGCATCGACTTCATCCACCGCGGCCAGGCTGCCGGGCTCACCCTTGCCCAGGTCCGCCAGATCCTCGACATACGTGACGACGGACAGGCGCCCTGCGGACACGTGCAGGACCTGCTCGACTCTCGACTGGCAGACCTCGACGAGCAGATCGCGCAGCTCGTCGCGCTCCGAGAGACCATCACTCAGCTCCGCGACCAGGCAGCCACGGTCGAACCGGAGACCTGCAGCCCCGACCAGGTCTGCCGCTACCTGTAGCCGAATCGCACAAAGCCACGGCGAGAGTTCACGTAACTCTGAATACAGCGTCTGATGTATTCTCGCCTTCATGAGTGCCACCACCGCCGCTTCACTCGACGCGCTCGCCCGGTTCGGGCACGCCCTGTCCGACGCCACCCGGTCCCGGATCCTCATGGCGCTGAGCGAGGCTCCGTCCTACCCGGCCGACCTGGCGGACGCCTTGGGGGTGACCCGGCAGTCGATGTCGAACCACCTCGCGTGCCTGCGCGGCTGCGGGCTGGTCGTGGCGGTCCCTGAGGGGCGGCGCACCCGCTACGAGCTTGCCGACGCGCGTCTCGGGCATGCCCTGGCCGACCTGCACCAGGTCATCCTCGTCACCGACCCGGACGCATGCGCTGACGCCGATGAGCAAGGGTGCTGTTGATGAGCACCGAGCTGCCCGTTCACTCCATCGACACGACGGCTTCGGTCGCGCCCGCTGGCCTGCACGGTCCGGCGCCGAGCCCCGAGCACAAGGCGCTGTTGATCAGCCGCGTCCGGTTCCTGGTCGCCTTCACCATCGCCTACAACGTCATCGAAGCCGTCGTCGCCCTGACCGCCGGCTCGATCGCCGGGTCGGCCGCACTCCTTGGATTCGGCCTCGACTCGGTCATCGAGGTCTCCTCGGCGCTCGCCGTCGCGTGGCAGTTCGCAGGCGGCGACCACGAGGCCCGCGAGAAGGTCGCGCTCCGGGTCATCGCGTTCTCGTTCTTCGGGCTCGCGGCGTTCGTGACCTACGACGCCGGCAGCAGCCTGATCACGGGACACGCCGCCGAACACTCGTCGCTCGGCATCGGGATCGCCGCGCTGAGCCTGCTGGTCATGCCGGTCGCTTCGTTGATCCAGCGCCGCACCGGCAACGAACTCGGCTCCCACTCCGCGGTCGCGGACTCCAAGCAGACCCTGCTGTGCACGTACATGTCTGCCGCACTGCTGCTGGGGCTCGTGGCGAACAGCGTCCTGGGCTGGTGGTGGGCCGACTCGACCGCGGCACTGTTCATCGCCGCTCTTGCGGTCCGCGAGGGCATCAACGCTAGGCGCGGCGACCTGTGCTGCTCCCCGGCCGAGGTCTTCTTCGACCACGACCACGATGGCTGCGAGACAGGCTGCGACTGCTGCTGAGTCAAGGAGCAGGGATTCGAGCTGTGTCCGAAAACGGTCCACATTGGGCCGGTACCACTCCGTGTTAGACGGGTATCCTGAGACAGGAAGCGAGGGCGAATCCCTCACCACACCGAGCGAATCGGTAGCTTCCGGCTTGAGACCACAGTAGTTGCGACGCCTCCGACGGCGCCCAGAGGTCGCAGGTTCAAATCCTGCCCCCGCTACCATGTGATGTCCCAGGACATCGGAACAGCCCGGCCCTGCGTGTGCAGGTCCGGGCTCTTTCTTTGTGCTGGGGCCGTATGGTCTGCCCGTGTTACCGGCCGAGCCCGGCCTTGCGGGCGCGGACGATGGCCGCGGAGCGGCCTTCCACCTGCAGCTTGATGAGGATGCTGGACAGGTGGTTGAGCACTGTCTTCTCCGACATGCCGAGCTGAGCGGCGATGGCGGAGTTGCGGCATCCGGCGGCCACCAGGTCGAGCACCTGACGCTCACGACCGGTGACGTCGGGGAACGCGCCCTTGGCGAACTTCTCGCTGGTCTGAAGGAACGTGCCGACGATCCGGCGGGCTACCGACGGGCCGAAGGCCGTACCGCCCGAAGCCAAGGTGAGCACCGTGGAGACCAGCTCGGTGGAGTCGGCGCCCTTGAGCAGGTAACCGCGAGCACCGGCACGGAGAGCGCCGTAGACGCTCTCGTCGTCGCCGTGCATGGTCAGCACGAGCACCGGCAGCTCGGGGTGGGTCCCCAGGAGCGCGCGCGCCACCTCGACGCCGTTCATGTCCGGCATCCGCATGTCCGTGACGACGACGTCGGGGCTCGTCGTCCGGACCAGCTCGAGCAGCTCACCGCCCGATGCGGCCTGGCCCACCAGGTCGATCCGCGACTCGTCGGCGAGTACGGCGGCGACGCCGTAGCGGTACATCGGGTGGTCGTCGGCGAGGACGACGCGGACCGCCGGCGGCACGGGGCGGCTCACGACGCACCCCACGGCAGCACCGCACGCACGGTGGTCCCGCAGTCCTGGACGGCCTCGACGGCCAGCACCCCGCCGACCGACTCCGCACGCCGGCGCATCG
>DASSKO010000184.1:0-22678 GCA_035690425.1 Nocardioidaceae bacterium | reverse complement strand
CAGCGTGAGCCCCTTCTCAGCGCTTGGGCAGCAGGGGAACCGGTGCCGATGCGGAGCAGCGCTCAGATCCGGTCATCGCCGGGTCGGGTTGGTGGAGACGATGGGACTCGAACCCACAACCCCCGCCTTGCAAAGGCGGTGCTCTGCCAGTTGAGCTACGTCCCCGGGGTCAGCGCGACTCGGACTTGTCCACGCTGTCGGTGGCTTCGGCCCACAGGTCCTGGGTGGCGTGCTGCGACTTGGACTTGTTGAACGCGACGTACGCGCCGACAGCGGCTGCCGCCACGACCAGAAGCTTCTTCATTGCCGTACCCCCTTCGGGTGCGAGTGCGTGGGCCTAAGAGGACTTGAACCTCTGACCTCTTCCTTATCAGGGAAGCGCTCTAACCGTCTGAGCTATAGGCCCCCAGCCACCCACCGCGCGTGGTGACCGAGCCGAAAGATTACCCCATGCCCGGGTTGCGCCCCAAACCGGCAAGCGGCCCGGCCGGACGCCACCACAACCGCCTGCACAGCGGCTCAGTTGTCCTCCGCCAGCGTGACCTCGAGACCCCCGAGCAGGCTGGCCGCGAGGTTGTAGAGGAAGGCGCCCAGCGTCGCGATCGCCGTCAGCAGGACCACGTCGACGACCGCGATCAGGATCGTGAACGGCAACACCCGCTCGAGCCCGATGTAGTCCTGGATCGAGAAGTCGGCCTCGATGATCTGCTCGATCGAGGCGTTGATCGAACCGAACACGTTGGCGGCGCCCAGCACCGACCAGGTCACGAATACCGCGACGACGCACATGATGCCGAACGCGATCGACAGCAGGAACGCCGTCTTCATCACCGACCACGGGTCGATCCGCACCAGCCGCAGTCGGGCCCGGCGGCTGGCCGGGCGCTGCGCCGGTGCACCCTGCGTCTGCTGCTTGTCAGCGGCCGACTTCGGCTGGACGGCACCACGCTCGTCCCGACCACGCTCGTCCCGACCACGCTCCGCGCGCCCGCTCTCGTCGCGCGCGAAACGGTCCTTCGCAGCGGCCATCGAGGCAGCCGTCATGGAGATCGTCGGCGTGTCGTCGCCGCTACGTCGGGTCTGCGCACCCTGCGACCGGGTGCGGCGATCCTGCCCGCCGCGGTCGTCGGCCGGCGACAGCTCCTGGGTCTGCTCGTGGCCGGATTGCCCTGCCGGTGGGGGGCGATGCTGAGCCGCGCTCTCATCGCGTCGGCGGTCAGTCATCGGACGCCTCCGTTGGTTCGGTCGCTTCAGCTTCGGTCGTGGCCGACCCGCCGTCCCCGGCCTCCTCCTCGGTGGCCTCCTCGACGAGCCGCTCGATGTTTCGGGCGATCGCGACCACCTGGTCACTGCCCTTCACACCGACGAATTTCACCCCCATGGTGTCACGGCCCTTGACAGGCACGTCCGCGACGGCGCTGCGGGCTACCTGACCGGACGCCTTGATCGTCAGCACCTCGTCGCTGTCGTTCACCACCACGGCGCCCACCAGGGAGCCACGGTCGTCGTGCAGCTTCATCGCCTTGATGCCGAGCCCACCGCGCCCCTGCAGCCGGTAGGCGCTGACGTGGCTGCGCTTGGCGTACCCGCCGTCGGTCACGGTGAAGACGTACTGCCCGGTGTCGGGGACGTCCTCGGCAGCGGCCTCCTCGGCGGCGATCTCCTCCGCCCGGATCACCGACATCGACAACAGCTCGTCGTCCTCGCGGAACTTCATGCCGGTCACACCCGACGTCGGCCGACCCATCGGCCGCAGCTGGGTGTCGTCGGCGTGGAAGCGGATCGCCTGCCCCTTGCGCGAGACGAGCAGGATGTCGTCGTCGCCGCTGACCAGCTCGGCGCCGATCAGCTCATCCCCCTCAGGATCGGACTCGGTATCGCGGAAGTTGATCGCGATCACGCCCGCCTGCCGCGGCGAGTCGTAGGCGGTCAACGCCGTCTTCTTGACGTACCCGTTGCGGGTGGCCAGCACGAGGTAGGGCATCTGCTCGTAGTCACGGATCGCGAGGACCTGCGCGATCTGCTCGTCGGGCTGGAACGACAGCAGGCCGGCGACGTGCCCGCCCTTGGCATCGCGCGCCGCCTCCGGGAGCGCGTAGGTCTTGGTGCGGTAGACCCGCCCGGCCGTGGTGAAGAACAGGATCCAGTGGTGCAGCGTCGTGGAGAAGAAGTGCTCCACCACGTCGTCGCCCTTCAGCGCCGCACCCCGCACGCCCTTGCCGCCGCGGCGCTGGGTGCGGTAAAGGTCTGCGCGGGTGCGCTTGGCGTAGCCACCGCGGGTGATCGTGACGACGGCGTCGTCGTCGGGGATCAGGTCCTCCATCGACAGGTCGCCGTCGGCGTGGATGATCTGGGTACGCCGGTCGTCGCCGTACTTGTCGACGATCGCGGCGAGCTCCTCGCTGATGATGCTGCGCTGCCGCGGCTCGCTGGCCAGGATGTCCTGGAGGTCGGCGATCACCAGCTCGAGCTCGGCCAGGTGGTCGATGATCCTCTGCCGCTCCAGGGCCGCCAGCCGGCGCAGCTGCATGTCCAGGATCGCCTGGGCCTGCACCTCGTCGATCTCCAGCAGCGACATCAACCCGTTGCGCGCCTCCTCGACATCAGGGCTGCGGCGGATCAGTGCGATCACCTCGTCGAGCGCATCGAGCGCCTTGACCAGCCCGCGGTAGATGTGCGCCTGCTCCTCGGCCTTGCGCAGCCGATAGCGGGTACGGCGCTGGATGACCTCGATCTGGTGCGTGGTCCACAGGTGCACGAACGCGTCGAGCGACAGCGTCCGCGGCACCCCGTCGACCAGCGCCAGCATGTTGCAGCCGAAGTTGTCCTGCAGCTGGGTGTGCTTGTAGAGGTTGTTGAGCACCACCCGGGCGATCGCGTCCCGCTTGAGCACGACGACCAGCCGGCGGCCGGTGCGCGAGGAGGAGTCGTCGCGCACGTCCGCGATGCCCTGCACCCGGCCGGAGTCGGCGAGCTCGGCGATCTTCAGCGCAAGGTTGTCGGGGTTGACCTGGTAGGGCAGCTCGGTGATCACCAGCGTCGTGCGGCCCTTGCTGTCCTCCTCGACCTCCACCACGGCGCGCATGGTGATCGATCCGCGACCGGTGCGGTACGCCTGCTCGATGCCCTGGCGGCCCACGATCAGCGCGTTCGTCGGGAAGTCCGGCCCCTGGATGCGCTGCATCAGCGCGTCGAGCAGCTCTTCCCGGGAGGCGTCGGGGTGCTCCAGCGCCCACTGCACCCCGTCGGCGACCTCCCGCAGGTTGTGCGGGGGGATGTTGGTCGCCATGCCGACCGCGATGCCGGCCGAGCCGTTCACCAGCAGGTTGGGGAACCGTGCCGGCAGCACGACCGGCTCCTGCGAGCGCCCGTCGTAGTTCGGCTTGAAGTCGACGGTGTCCTCGTCGATGTCGCGGACCATCTCCATGGCCAGCGGCGCCATCTTGCACTCGGTGTAGCGCATCGCCGCAGCGGGGTCGTTGCCCGGGGAACCGAAGTTGCCCTGGCCACTCACCAGCGGCGCCCGCATCACCCACTTCTGCGCGAGCCGCACCAAGGTGTCGTAGATCGCGGAGTCGCCGTGCGGGTGGTACTGCCCCATCACGTCACCGACGATGCGCGAGCACTTGGAGAACCCGCGGTCGGGCCGGTAGCCGCCGTCGAACATCGCGTAGAGCACCCGCCGGTGCACCGGCTTGAGACCGTCGCGTACGTCGGGCAGCGCGCGCGCCACGATCACGCTCATCGCGTAGTCGATGTAGGAGCGCTGCATCTCGACCTGCAGCTCGACCGGCTCGATGCGGTCGTGGTCGGGCGTGATGATTCCGTCGTCGGTCACTGGTCTGCCTCAGTTGGTCGGGGTGCTGCGATGTCCGGCGTACTCGCTAGATGTCAAGGCTGTGCCTCAGATGTCGAGGAAGCGGACGTCCTTGGCGTTGCGCTGGATGAACGAACGCCGCTGCTCGACGTCCTCGCCCATCAACACGGTAAAGATCTCGTCGGCGTTGGCCGCATCGTCGAGGGTGACCTGACGGAGCACCCGGTTGGCGGGGTCCATCGTGGTGTCCCACAGCTCGGAGTCGTTCATCTCGCCCAGGCCCTTGTAGCGCTGGATCGGGGCGTCCTTGCCCAGCCGCTTGCCGGACTCCCGGCCGGCCGCGAGCAGACCCTCGAGCTCACGGTCGGAGTAGGCCAGCTCGTGCGGTCCGTTGGTCCACTTGATCTTGAACAACGGCGGCTGCGCGAGGTAGACGTGGCCGGCCTCGATCAGCGGCCGCATGAAGCGGAACAGCAGGGTCAGCAGCAACGTGGAGATGTGCTGGCCGTCGACGTCGGCGTCGGCCATCAGCACGATCTTGTGGTAGCGCAGCTTCTCGATGTCGAAGTCCTCGTACACGCCGGTGCCGAGGGCGGAGATGATCGCCTGCACCTCCTGGTTCTGCAGCACCCGGTCGATGCGGGCCTTCTCGACGTTGAGGATCTTGCCGCGGATCGGCAGGATCGCCTGCACCCGCGGATCACGTCCGCCCTTGGCCGAGCCGCCGGCGGAGTTGCCCTCGACCACGAAGATCTCGCACTCCTCGGGGCTGGTCGACTGACAGTCGGCGAGCTTGCCGGGGAGCCCACCGCCGCCGAGCAGGCCTTTGCGGTTGCGGGCCAGGTCGCGGGCCTTGCGCGCGGCCACCCGGGCGGTCGCGGCGGAGATGCCCTTGCGGACGATGTCGCGGCCCTCGCCGGGGTTCTTCTCGAACCACTCGCCGAGCTGCTCATACACCACACGCTGCACGAACGACTTCGCCTCGGTGTTGCCGAGCTTGGTCTTGGTCTGGCCCTCGAACTGCGGCTCGGCGAGCTTGATGGAGATGATCGCGGTCAGGCCCTCGCGGACGTCGTCGCCGCTGAGCCGGTCCTCTCGCTTCTTGATCATCCCCCACTCCTCGCCCCAGTTGTTGACCAGGCCGGTGAGCGCGGAGCGGAAGCCCTCCTCGTGGGTGCCGCCCTCATGGGTGTTGATCGTGTTGGCGAAGGTGTGCACCGACTCGGTGAACGAGGTGTTCCACTGCATCGCCACCTCGAGGCTGAGGCCGGCGTCGGCATTCTCGGCCTCGAAGGAGATGATGCTGCGGTGCACCTCGTCCTTGGACTTGTTGAGGTGCTCGACGTAGTCGATCAGTCCGGCCTCGTAGCGGAACCGCCGCTCAACACCGCCGTCGGGGGCCTCCTTGACACCGCTGGGCCCGCCGTCGACCGCCGGGTTGACGGTGTTGTCCTCGACCGCGTCGGCGATGTGGTCATCCGGGGTGCGCTCGTCGCGGACGACGATCTCGAGGCCCTTGTTGAGGAAGGCCATCTCCCGGAACCGCCCGGCGAGGGTCTCGAACGAGTAGTTGGTGGTCTCGAAGACGTCCTCGCTGGCCCAGAACGTCGTAGTCGTCCCGGTCTCGTCGGTCGCCTCGTGGCGCTCCAGCGCGCCCTGCGGCACACCGTGCCGGAACTCCTGGGTCCAGCGGTAGCCGTCGCGCCGGATCTCCACCCGCAGTCGCTCGGACAGCGCGTTGACGACCGAGACACCCACCCCGTGCAGACCGCCGGAGACCTTGTAGCCGCCGCCACCGAACTTGCCGCCCGCGTGCAGCACCGTCAGCACGACCGTGACGGCCGGGATCTTCTCCACCGGGTGCTCGTCGACCGGGATGCCGCGGCCGTTGTCCTCGACCTGGACGCCACCGTCGGCCAGCAGCGTCACGGTGATCCGGTCACAGTGCCCGGCCAGTGCCTCGTCGACGGAGTTGTCGACGACCTCGTAGACCAGGTGGTGCAGGCCACGCTCGCCGGTGGAGCCGATGTACATGCCCGGGCGCTTGCGGACCGCGTCGAGGCCTTCGAGCACCTGGATCGCGCTGGCGTCGTACGCCGGGGAGCCGGCGGGTGGAGCATCTGCGGACAGCCGCGCCAACGGTGGCTGGGCTGGTGGCTGGGCTGGCTGCTGCTGGGCTGGATCTTGCGGACCTGCCACGCGGGGACCTCCGTGCGCCTGACATGACGAACCGCTCCGCGCGAGGGTCATGACGACGTGCGGGAGCGGTCCCTACGACTTCGCCAGTATACCCTTTCGCGGCCCGCATACGAGGCCGGCGATGTCAGAACCTGTGGACAGTGCGGCTGCAACCGTCCGCATGCGGCCCGTGAACGCGGTTGCGAGGCACTCGTGCGCCACCCGTAGGGTCCCCATACTCGGGAGCGTTCCGTCAATCGGCCTCTGAGCGCGTTCCCCCGCCCTTGGATTTGGCTGGGTACCTCGTCAAGTGGGGAGTCTCCCCGCCAAATTTCGGTGGGGGACTCCTGACTTGGCTGGGTACCTTGCCAAATTTCGGCCGGGCCGCGGGCGGAGCCGGGGCGGGGCCGGGTCGGAAGTGGCCGGGTCAGCCGTAGGTGTCGCGGGGGCCGCGAGCATCGCGCAGGGTGCGCCCGCCCTTGCTCCACGACGGCCGGTGCGGCCCCAGCACCTCGATTCGCGCGACCGTGTCGTCACCGAGCTCCTCGTTGAGCCGGCGTACGACGGTCGGGGCGAGCATGCGCACCTGGGTGGCCCAGGCGGTGGAGTCCGCCCGCACCGTCAGCCGCTCGTCGGCGAACCGCTCGGGATGGCAGTGCTGCGCCACCTCCGCCCCGACGATGCTGTCCCACCGGCCGAACACACCGTGCACCGCGACGTCGGTCGACCAGCCGTGCTCGCTGACCAGCCGGTCGATCGTCGCATCGAGCAGCTGCGGGTCGCGGTCGTCGGGGTGAGCGCCGGAGCTCCGAGCACCGGTGCCGCGGCGGCGCCGGGCCTGCTCGGTCGGTGAGGTCGTCCGGCGGGCGCCGGCAGTGCGCCGCAGGCCACCGGCCATCGAGCGGGCGACCGCGCGGGCCAGCTGCAGACCGCTTTCGTCGTGCTCGGCACCCGAAGCAGCGGAGTCGGCCTGTGCCGGGTCAGGCTGTGCCGGGTCGGGCTCGCTATCGGACACGGCGCACCTCCCCCTCGGCCACGTCGAAGCGCGCCCCGTCGAGCACCTCAGGCACATCCTGCGGCACCGCCGCAGTGACCAGCACCTGCTCCGCGCCCGAGACCAGCTCGGCGAGCCGGTCGCGCCGGTCACCGTCGAGCTCGGCGAACACGTCGTCGAGGATCAGCACCGGGTCGTCACCGTCGGCGCGCAACAGCTCGTAGGCCGCCAGCCGCAGGGCCAGCGCGAACGACCACGACTCGCCATGGCTGGCATAACCCTTGGCCGGCATGTCACCGATCGACAACATCAGGTCGTCCCGGTGCGGCCCGACCAGCGAAATCCCGCGCTCGAGCTCGTCGTCACGCCGCCGGGCCAGCTCGGCTCGCAGCGCGGCCGCGAGTACGTCGCGTGCGGGGGTGTCGGGCATGTCCCACGACGCCTTGTAGCGCAGTGCGGCCTGCGCCCGCCCGCTGGCCGCCTGCGCCGCGACCTTGGCATAGCAGGCGGCGACGTAAGGCTCGATCGCCTCCACCAGCCCCAGCCGTGCGGCGAGCAGCTCGGCTCCGGCCTGCGCGAGATGGTCGTCCCACACCTCCAGCGTTCCCAACGCCGACCCCTGCTCCTCGGACCCGGAACCGCCACGGCGGTCGCGCCGCTGGCCGCGCCGGGCGGCGCCGGCGGTCTTCAGCAGCGTGTTGCGCTGCTTGAGCACCCGGTCGTAGTCCTGCCGTACGCCAGCCAGGCGCGGTGCGCGCACCACCAGCAGGTCGTCGAGGAAGCGCCTGCGCTCCGACGGGTCGCCCTTGGCCAGCGCGAGGTCCTCCGGCGAGAACAGCACCGTGCGGACCAGGCCGAGCAGCTCGCGGGTGCGGCCGACCGGCGACCGGTTGATCCGGGCTCGGTTGGCTTTGCCGGGGCTGATCTCGACCTCGGCCAGCAGGTGCCGGGAGTCGCGGACCGCGTCGACGCGCACGATCGCGCGGTCGGCGCCGATCCGCACCAGCGGGGTGTCGGACCCGACTCGGTGCGACCCCAGCGTCGCGACGTAGTCGACGGCCTCGACCAGGTTGGTCTTGCCCTGCCCGTTGGGGCCGACGAACGCGGTAACGCCCGGCTGGAGCGGGACATCGACCTCGGCATAGGACCGGAAGTCGTGCAGCGACAGGTGGGCGATGTGCACGGGTGCCTGCCGACCGGTGGCTCTCAGGACCCCTGGGGAGGGGGCGGACCCGCCTTCACCGCGTGCCCGCCGAACTGGTTGCGCATCGCCGCGACGGCCTTCATCGACGGGGAGTCGTCCTGCTGGGAGACGAACCGGGCGAACAGTGCCGCGGTGATGGCCGGCATCGGCACGCCGTGGTCGATCGCCGCCTCCACGGTCCAGCGGCCCTCGCCGGAGTCCGCGGCGTACCCGGCGATCTGGTCGAGGTGGCTGTCCTCGTCGAGGGCGGCGACCAGCAGGTCGAGCAACCAGGACCGGATGACCGTGCCCTCGCGCCAGGACCGGAAGACCTCGGTCACGTTGTCGACCATCTCGGCCTTCTCCAGCAGCTCCCAGCCCTCGGCGTAAGCCTGCATCTGGCCGTACTCGATGCCGTTGTGGACCATCTTGGAGAAGTGGCCCGCGCCGACCTTGCCGGCGTGCACGAAGCCGAACGCGCCCTCGGGCTTGAGCGCGTCGAAGGCCTCCTGGACCTTGGCGACGTCGGCCTCCTCGCCCCCGCACATCAGCGCGTAGCCGTTCTGCAGCCCCCAGACACCGCCGGAGACTCCGCAGTCGACGAAGCCGACACCCTTGGCCGCAAGCTCCTCGGCGTGCTTCTCGTCATCGGTCCAGCGCGAGTTGCCGCCGTCGACCACGACGTCGCCCGCACCGAGCAGGTCGCCGAGCTCGTCGATGGTGCTCTGGGTCGCGGTCCCGGCGGGCACCATCACCCACACCACCTTGGGCGACGGCAGCGCATCGACCATCGCGGCCAGGCTGTCGACGTCGCTGGCGTCGGGATTGCGGTCGAAGCCAGTGACGGTGTGGCCGGCACGGCGCAGCCGTTCGCGCATGTTGCCGCCCATCCTGCCCAGGCCTACCAGTCCGAGATGCATCGTCTCAGGTCATCCTTCCCGATCGTCGTACACGGTGCCGGGCTCAGCCCTGTAGCCGGACCGGCATCAGCAGGTAGCGGAAGTCCAGGTCGGGTTCGGGCTGTGGCCCGTCCTCCTGCCCCTCCTCCTGCGCCGGCGCGCCGGCGAGCACGGCCGGTCGGGTCGACTGGGTGAAGGACAGATGGGCGATCGGTGCGTCGATCGCACCGAGGCCGTCGAGCAGATATCCGGGGTTGAAGCCGATCGCGATGTCGGCTCCGGTGACGCTGGCCTCGAGCGACTCCGACGCCTGCGCCTCGTCACCGCTGCCGGCCTCGAGGCTGACCTGGCCCTCGGTGAAACTCAGCCGCACCGGTGTGTTGCGCTCGGCGACCAGCGCGACCCGCTTGACCGACTCCACCAGAGCGGCGGTCTGCACCCGGGCCACGGTCGAGGACTCGCTGGGGAACAGAGCCCGCACCTTGGGGAACTCGCCGTCGAGCAGCCGGGTGGTGGTGCGGCGGGTGCCTCCGGCGCTCTGCCCCTCGAAGCCGAGGATGCCCTCGCCGGCGGCCGTGGCCGACAGTGCGATCGTGACCTCGGCACCGGCGGTGAGCGACTTGGCGGTCTCCGCCAGCACCCGGGCCGGCACCAGTGCGGTCGCGGTGAAGTCGCTCTGCCCGGGCGACCACTCCAACTCGCGCAGACTCAGCCGATAGCGGTCGGTAGCCATCAGCGCGAGGCTGGAACCGTCGATCTCCACGCGTACGCCGGTGAGCACCGGCAGCATGTCGTCACGACCGGCAGCGGTGACAGCCTGGCTGACCGCGGCGGCGAAGAGGCTGCTGCGCACGGTGCCGGATGCCGTGGGCATGTCCGGCAGCGCCGGGTAGTCCTCGACCGGCATCGTCTGCAGGCTGAACCGAGCGCTGCCGCAGGTGAGGGAGACCTTGGCGCCGTCGGTGGCCATCTCGACTGGCTTGGGCGGGAGGCTGCGGGAGATGTCGGCCAGCAGACGCCCCGAGACCAGGGCACGGCCCTCGTCGATGATCTCGGCCGGGACGTTGACCCGTGCCGACGTCTCGTAGTCGAAACTGGAGAGCACCAGGCCGGCGTCGTCGGTCTCGATCAAGAGGCCGGCCAGCACCGGAAGACTGGGCCGTAGCGGCAGGCTGCGAGCCGCCCACGCGACGGCGTCGGCCAGCGCGTCGCGGTCCACGCGAAACTTCACGACGGGGTGCCTCCTGTTGCTGGGTGAAGCATTGCTGACTTGCTCATTGCTGGGCTGATCGTTGCTGGGCCGATCGTGTCGATCGAAGGCGTGCCAGTGGCTGCACCTGCACGAGTGCCACAGCAGGTGCGGGGAGCATCCTGCCACGTGCCATCGACAGTGACGTCGACAGTGGCATCGCCAAGAGTGCGCACCGCCGGTGCCGGCGAGTGGCCGGTTGTCCCCAGCGGCACGGTCCAGCAGTCGTTGGAGGGGGTCGGTGACATGTAGGAACTCATCACAGACATAGCCTCCGTGGACGGTGTGGACAGCTGGTCCCGTTGCAGGTCAGGCGTCTGATCTCCGTCCACCGCAGCTGTGGATCGCGCCCGGGCGGCCCAGTCCGGCCGGTGGACGAAACGGTGGCGGCTGCACGCCCTCCACGGCTCCTCCACAGGACGTCCCAAGGTCGTTCGCACCGATCCACAGCGTCGTCCCCAGGCTGTGGGGACGGTGACGGCCATGATCGGACGGATGTTTCGGCGGCGTGTCGCCGCTGCCCGGGCGGGTCGGATGGCGATGGGTGTGGTGGACGATGTCACGACTGACGGGCCTGCTGCTTGATCCGGTTGGTGAGCTCGCTGACCTGGTTGAAGACGCTGCGACGCTCAGCCATCAGCTGGCGGATCTTGCGGTCGGCGTGCATCACCGTGGTGTGGTCGCGGCCGCCGAACTGCTGGCCGATCTTGGGCAGGCTCAGCTCGGTGAGCTCGCGGCACAGGTACATCGCGATCTGCCGGGCGGTCACGAGCGCCCGGCTGCGGCTTTGCCCGCACAGGTCGTCGATGGAAAGCCCGAAGTAGGACGCGGTCTGGCCGATGATCACCGCCGAGGTGATCTCCGGGCTGCCGTCGCTCGGGATGAGGTCCTTGAGCACGATCTCGGCGAGGGAGAGGTCGACCGGCTGCCGGTTGAGGCTCGCAAAAGCGGTGACGCGGATCAGCGCGCCCTCGAGCTCACGGATGTTGGTCTGGATCTTGCTGGCAATGAACTCCAGCACGTCCGGCGGCGCGGTCAGTCGCTCGGTCGACGCCTTCTTGCGCAGGATCGCGATGCGGGTCTCGAGGTCGGGCGGCTGGATGTCGGTGATCAGACCCCACTCGAACCGGTTGCGCAGGCGGTCCTCGAGCGCCTCCAGCCGTTTGGGCGGACGGTCGGAGGTGATCACGATCTGCTTGTTCGCGTTGTGCAGCGTGTTGAACGTGTGGAAGAACTCTTCCTGGGTCTGGATCTTGCCCTCGAGGAACTGGATGTCGTCGATGAGCAGCACGTCGACGTCACGGTAGCGCCGCTGGAAACCGGCCGCCTTGTCGTCGCGGATCGCGTTGATGAAGTCGTTGGTGAACTCCTCGCTGGAGACGTAACGGACCCGCGCGCTGCTGAACAGGTTGCGCACGTAGTGGCCGATCGCGTGCAGCAGGTGGGTCTTGCCCAGCCCGGAGTCGCCGTAGACCAGCAGCGGGTTGTACGCCTTGCCGGGCGCCTCTGCCGCTGCGACGGCCGCGGCGTGGGCGAACCGGTTGGACGACCCGATCACGAACGTCTCGAACGCGTACTTCGGATTGAGCCGGGTCTCGGCGACGTGCTGCTTCGGGGCCGCCGGCGGACGACCGAACGGGGTCATCGGCGAGGTGTCGATTTGTGGACTTATCGACACCTCTTCCTGTGGGTAACTGGTCCTGTCTGTGGATGTACCGCTCCAGGTTGTCCCCTGCGGCGGCGCGGCCTGTGGATGGCCGTCCGCGGCGACCTCCGGTACGGCGTCAGCGTCAGGCGATGCAGTGGGCGTGGGATCGTCGGTGATGGAGGGGTCGACGGTGACGGCCAGGTGCACGTCACGACCGAGCTGCCGACTCAACGCGTCCTCGAGCATGGGGCGCAGCCGGCTCTCCAGCTGAGTACGGGTGAAGTCGTCGCGCACGGCGACGATCACGGTGTTCTCGTGCAGCGTGACCGGCTTGCTCGCGATCAGCCAGGCTCGGTGGCTTGCGGGCAGGTCGCCCACCAGACGGCTCCAGATCGGGGCGAGCTCATCGTCCGGCCTACGGTCCGGCCTGTGCGCTGCCGTGCTGGGCCCGTCGTTCACGCAGATCTCCTGTCACTGGTACCGACGACACCGCCGGCGCACGGTTCTCAACGCTGACCCGTCCAGTTCTCCACACCGTTGTCCACAGGATGTGGGTACGCGAACGGAGCCCGATGCTCGTCGCCGTGGCGTCGGGTCACGGTCTGCCTGGGCCGTCCGCCTTCCACGAAACCGGCGTTGGTGCCGCGTGACGCTAACAACCTTCGAGCACCCGGATCAACCTGTCATCCACAGCCTTCGACAGCGAAGATTGTCCGAAATCGTAAGCCCAGGATCGGGGTTTCGATACCTCCGTCGGCGTGTCGTCGCTCGGTTGCCGGGCTGCCGTCACCGTGTGTGGCACGCTCGAAGGTTCTCGCCTCGCGGGTCGATGCCCGGGACGCCTGGGGTTGCCCGAGGCCGTCGGCAGCGTAGGCTTGGTTTGACCCCTCTTGGCGCCACCGCGTACCGTTGCAAGGTCGGCGCTGAGTCGGCGGGTGCCGCATGTCCACGTCCAACGTCGGTCCTGGACGTCTCGAGCTTGCCCCCCGGGGTGCGCGGGTGAGCGGTGCCGTCGAACCGACGTACCCGACCAAGGTTTTCACACCGAAACGAAGCACCCGGAGTTGAGCCGTGAGTAAGCGCACGTTCCAGCCGAACAACCGTCGCCGGCACAAGAAGCACGGCTTCCGTCTTCGCATGCGCACCCGCGCCGGTCGCGCAGTCATCGCCTCGCGCCGCGGCAAGGGCCGCAAGCGCCTGGCGGCCTGACCGCGTCCCGCGGCCGGTGCAGCCGTGCTGCCCGGGCAGCATCGAGTCACCCGGGGCGAGGAGTTCGCCCTGGTGATTCGTCGTGGTGTGCGTGCAGGCCGGCCGACACTGGTCGTGCACCTGCTGCTCGAGGACGAGAGTCGGCTCTGTGGCGACCCGGGCCCGCGAGCCGGGTTCGTGGTGAGCAAGGCCGTCGGAAATGCCGTGGTCCGCAACCGGGTGGTCCGGCGGCTGCGACACGCGATGGGCGAGTTGTTGCCGACGATGCCGACGGGAGCTCTGGTCGTCGTACGTGCACTGCCGCCGGCCGCCGCGGCCGGCGCGGAGTTGGTCGACGACCTGGCCGGGGCGCTGGCCACGGCACGCAGGAAGGGTCGACGCCGATGAGTGCTCGGTCGACAGGCACGGGACCAGCAGGCACGGGGTCGACGAGGATCGCCCCGGTCAAGTTCGTCCTGATCGCGTTGCTGCGTCTGTACCGCGCGTTCATCAGCCCGCTCTATGGTCAGGTCTGTCGCTATCACCCGTCGTGCTCCGCCTACGCTTTGGAGGCAGTGGCCGAGCACGGTTCGCTGCGCGGGAGCTTGCTGGCGGTGCGGCGGCTGGCCCGCTGTCACCCCTGGTCGGCCGGCGGCTATGACCCCGTGCCCACCAAGGACACCACGCCCATCACGACCGGTCGGAGCAGCTGAGTGATCGACTTCTTCCAGCAGCTGGGGTCATGGATCATGACCCCCCTGTACTACGTGACGTCGTTCATCATGACGTCGTTCCACACCGCCTTCTCCGCGTTGTTCGGCGAGGGTCACGCCGCGCAGGGATGGGCCTGGGCGCTGTCGATCATCGGGCTGACCATCGTCATCCGGATCATCTTGATCCCGCTGTTCGTCAAGCAGATCAAGTCCAGCCGCAACATGCAGCTGTTGCAGCCCAAGGTGAAGGCGCTGCAGAAGAAGTACGGCCACGACCGGGAGCGTCTCGCCCAGGAGACGATGGCGCTGTACAAGGAGACCGGCACCAACCCGTTCGCCTCCTGCCTGCCCATCGTGATGCAGATGCCGATCTTCTTCGCGTTGTTCCGCCTGATCAACGCGGCGAGCAGCGAGAACTACACGCAGCATGGCGTGCTGACCCAGGCGCAGGCCGAGCAGCTGCAGAACGCGACGCTGTTCGGCGCCAAGATCTCCGAGCAGCTGCTCGACGCGAGCACGGTCAGCACCTACGTGCTCGCGATCAGCCTGGTGCTGGCGATGACCGCGACGACGTTCTTGACGCAGAAGCAGCTGATGAGCAAGAACATGCCCGCCGACGCGATGACCGGCCAGTACGCGCAGACCCAGAAGCTGATGCTCTACGTGCTGCCGGTGGCCTTCGCCGTCGGTGGTGTCGCATTCCCGATCGGTGTGCTGCTGTACTGGAGCACCTCCAACCTGTGGACGATGGGCCAGCAGTTCTACGTCATCCGCAACAACCCGGCCCCGGGTACGCCGGCCGCGCAGGCGAAGGCAGAGCGCGATGCGAAGAAGGGGAAGGGGCCGCTCGCGGTCTCCGGCGCAGGGACCGAGACGGAGACGGAGCAGCCGCCGGCGCCGCCGCAGCGCAACCAGCCGAAGAAGCAGCCGCGGAGCCAGCGTCAGCAGCCGGGAGGGAAGCCTGCGCCGTCCCAGCGCAACAGCCAGGCGGGCAAGAACAACCAGCCGAAGAACACCGGCCAGCCGAAGCGGAAGCCCAGGCCGGACATCACCAAGCCGACAGACCGCGGCAGGAGCGGCTCGTGAGCCGCCGCGTGCGTCACTGACGTCTACACCGCATCCGAACAGGAGAAGGCCGTGACCGAGAGCGCTGACCAGACCGTGACGGAGTCGACCGAGTCCGGGGCCGACGCCGTAGCCGACGAGAACACCGAGCCGGCCGCCGAGGCCGCCGAGTCGACGACCGGTGCCGCCGGCGGGCGGACCGAGCAGCTCGAAGCGGAGGGTGAGATCGCCGCAGACTACTTGGAGGAGCTTCTCGACATCGCCGATATCGATGGTGACCTGGAGATGGATGTCGACGGCGACCGTGCCGCCGTGTCCATCGCCGGCGGCGACCTGTCGACACTGGTGGGCCGAGACGGCCAGGTGCTGGAGGCATTGCAGGAGCTGACTCGGCTCGCGGTACACCAGGAGACCGGTGAACGCAGCCGGCTGATGCTCGACATCGGGGGTCATCGGGCCACCCGGCGTAGCGCCGTCGAGCGAATCGCTCGAGCGGCGGTGGAGCGTGCCAAGGAGACCGGTGAGGCCCAGCACCTCGATGCGATGAGCCCGTTCGAGCGGAAGGTCGCTCACGACGTCGTGGCGGCCGAGGATCTGACCAGCGAGTCGGAGGGTGTGGAGCCACGGCGTCACGTGGTGGTCCTGCCGCATGGCTGACCCGGTTCCGGCCGCCGCCGCTGCCGCATCATGACCTTCCCCGTTTCACGTGAAACGCCGCCGTCCCCGCCAGCGGGGGCGGCGGCGTTGTTCGGTGACCGCCTCGGTGGCGCTGTCCGGTTCGCCGAACTACTCGCGGACGACGGTGTGACCCGCGGCCTGATCGGTCCGCGAGAGGTGCCGCGACTGTGGGAACGGCATCTGCTGAACTGCGCGGTGGTGGCTGATGCCTTTCCCGACGGAGCCACGGTGTGCGACGTCGGGTCGGGCGCCGGTCTTCCCGGTGTGGTGCTGGCTGTGCTTCGACCTGACCTGCGGATCACCCTGCTCGAGCCGCTGCAGCGCCGGACCACGTTCCTCCAGGAGGTCGTGGATGTGCTGGGTTTGGAGCAGGTACGGGTCTCTCGCGGTCGGGCGGAGGAGCAGCCGCAGTCCGCGTTCGATGTGGTCACTGCCCGCGCGGTGGCCCCGCTCGGCCGGTTGGCCCGATGGTGTCTGCCGCTGTGTCGGCCTGGGGGCACGATGCTCGCACTGAAAGGCGCGCGTGCAGCCGTGGAGCTTTCCGAGCAGGAGGCAGAGCTCCGCCGCCTGCGAGCCCGCTCCTGGCGGGTGCAGGAGTACGCCGCGGGCGGCGTGTCCGCGGTTGCGATCGAGGTGGTAGCGGGTGAAGCGGTGACTCGCTCGACGCCACCACGGCGCCGCTCGTCGCGCTGACGGTCTGCCGCGCTGCCGCGCTGCCCGCCGAGGCTTCGGCGCGGGGTCGCAGATCCTCGACCGGGTGTGCGTATCGTGTGCCGAGTGCGGCCGCGGACTTGGCGGGCACGCTGCGGTCCGCAGTGACGAGTCTGATCGACGGAGGATGCAGGTGGCGCAGTCACGAACCGGGCTCGGGTGGCCCGCCGTTTCCGCTGTGGTCGGGCCGCAAGGCCTGGGATGGCCACGCCCGGGCCCCAAGGGCGGGGTGTGGCCGGCGGACGCTGGTGGCTCGCCAGTTTCACGTGAAACGGGCGCCCACGAAGAACCTGCTCCGTCCAACCCCTACGGCCCGGCCCGCGCACCAGGACCACGTGCGGTGACTGCAGCGGAGGTGGTCGCCGGCTCCTCGCTGGACCGGACAGAGCATGAAGCGACTCCCCTGGCTGCCGCCATCCGGCACGAGATGGCCGGGGCCCGGAGCATCTCGCGGCGGGAGCTTCCGCATCCGCGCCAAACCCGGGTCCTCGTCGTCGCCAACCAGAAGGGTGGTGTCGGCAAGACCACCAGCGCGGTGAACATGGCTGCCGCGCTCGCGCAGCACAAGCTCCGCGTGCTCATCGTGGATCTGGACCCGCAGGGGAACGCATCGACCGCCCTCGGCGTGGACCACTCCGAGGGCACGCCCGGCGTCTACGAGGTCATCGCCGACGGCAAACCGATCGCCGACCTGGTGCAGGAGTGTGCTGACACCTCCGGCCTGTTCTGCGTCCCGGCCACTATCGACCTGGCAGGCGCGGAGATCGAGCTGGTCTCTCTGGTCGCCCGGGAGTCGCGGCTGCGTCGTGCGCTGGACGCATACCTGGACCAGAGTCGGGCGGCGGGAGAGCCCTACGACTACGTCTTCATCGACTGCCCTCCCTCACTCGGCCTGTTGACGGTCAATGCGCTGGTGGCAGGGCGCGAGCTGCTGATCCCCATCCAGTGCGAGTACTACGCCCTGGAGGGAGTCACGCAGCTGCTGCGCAACATCGAGATGGTCCGCGCCCACCTCAACCCCGAGCTCACCGTGTCGACGGTGTTGCTGACGATGTTCGACGCGCGCACACGGCTGGCGGCACAGGTCGCCGACGAAGTCCGTGCGCACTTCGGTGCGGCGGTGCTGCAGACGGCGATCCCGCGGTCCGTGCGGGTGTCGGAGGCGCCGAGTTACGGCCAGAGCGTGATGACCTACGACCCTGCCTCGCCCGGCGCCCTCTCCTACCTGGAGGTCGCCCGCGAGCTCGCCCACCGTGCCGACCTGCCCGGCACCGCACCTACGGAGGCACAGTGAACACTCGTCGAGGTCTCGGCCGCGGGCTCGGTGCGCTCATTCCGACTGCCCCCGTGGACGGCCCCGTGGATGCCCCTGTGGATGGCCCCGCGCATGGCCCCGTGAATGAGTCCGTGGATGGCCTGGCGGACGGTGCGGGCGGGTCCGAGGGCAGCCCGGCGGGTGCTGCCGAGCCGGCCCACGCCGGTCCGCACGTGCCGGCGGACGAGCGCGGCGGCGCGACGGCGGACCAGGCACCGGCGCGCGGTGACGTCGAGCGCCTCACGCCGGTGGTGGGTGCCCGGTTCAGCGAGATCGACGTCACCGCGATCAGCCCCAACCCACGGCAGCCACGCACGGTCTTCGAGGAGGAGGCCATGGCTGAGCTGGTGCACTCGATCAGAGAGGTCGGGCTGTTGCAGCCGATCGTCGTGCGGCCGCTGGGTGACGGCCGCTATGAGCTGATCATGGGGGAGCGGCGGTGGCGCGCCACCAAGGAGGCCGGACTCGACGTCATCCCGGCGATTGTCCGGGACACCAGTGACGACGCCCTGCTCCGGGATGCGCTGTTGGAGAACCTGCATCGTGCCGAGCTGAACCCGCTCGAGGAGGCGGCGGCGTACCAGCAGCTCCTCGACGACTTCGGCTGCACCCACGACGACCTGGCCGTCCGCATCGGGCGCTCCAGGCCGCAGATCTCCAACACCCTGCGGCTGCTCAAGCTCGGCCCGGCGGTGCAGCGACGGGTCGCCGCCGCCGTGCTGTCGGCCGGTCACGCCCGCGCGCTGCTCGGCGTCACCGACACCGACGTCCAGGACCGGCTCGCCCAGCGGGTGGTTGCAGAAGGCCTGTCCGTCCGGTCACTGGAGGAGATCGTGGCCCTCGGCGAGTACGGAGAGGGCGCCGGGGACGAGACCGGCACGCCCGTCCCGCGACGCAGGCGTCCGGTCGCGCCGGGGCTGAGCGACCTGGCGGACCGGTTGTCCGACCGCTTCGAGACGCGGGTGAAGGTGGACCTGGGCAAGACCAAGGGCAGGATCACGGTGGAGTTCGCGTCGCTGGAGGACCTGGAGCGCATCGTCGACCTGATGGACCCTCGCCGGGAGTCGGCTGCGGGCTGATCCCGGCGGCAGCCCGCAAAAAGCCGCTATGTCGACAAAGCAACTAATCGATACGGGTGCCGACTCCAGGTGGTGCTACTGCCACCGCCACGAGGTCGGCGCACAGTTGGCCGAGGTCGAGACCGGCGGCCTCTACCGCGAGGGGCAGCAGCGACGTCTCCGTCATGCCCGGTGCCACGTTGACCTCGAGGAACCACGGGACCCCGGCCTCGTCGATGATCAGGTCGGTGCGGGAGAGGTGAGAGAGCCCGAGCGCCTCGTGCGCGGTCACGGCCATCGAGGCGATCTGGGCCGCCTCCGCGTCGTCGAGCTTGGCCGGCGCCACGAACTCGGTCGCGCCCGCGGTGTAGCGGGCGCTGTAGTCGTACGTGCCCTCCATCGGGCGGATCTCCACGGCCGGCAACGCCTGCGGACCACGCCCGGAGTCGACCACCGACACCGTCACCTCGGTGCCGCGGACGAAGCGCTCCACCAGGGCGAAGGGACCGTAGGCGAAGCAGCCGACCATCGCACCCGGCATCTCGGCGGCCTCGGCCACCACCGAGCAACCCAGCGCGGAGCCGCCGCGGGTCGGCTTGACCACGAGCGGCTGTCCCAGCCGGTCGATCAGGGCCGCCATCAAGGCGGTCGCCCCGACCTCCCGGAACGTCTCGTGCGGCAGTGTCACCGAGTCGGGCGTGCTCAGCCCCGCGCGGCTGACGACCTCCTTGGCCACCGGCTTGTCGAAGGCCAGCCGGGACGCGGCCGGGCGGGAGCCGACATAGGGCACTCCAACCAGCTCGAGCACCTCGCGCAAGGTGCCGTCCTCGCCGGACTCCCCATACAGCAAAGGAAAAACACAGGCGGGCGGGTCCGAGCGAAGCGCGGGCACCAGCGTGGAGTCGACGTCGCGGACCTCGACGTCCATGCCGGCCGAGCGCAGTGCCTCGGCGACCCTGCGGCCCGCCCGCAGCGACACGTCTCGCTCGTGCGACAACCCGCCGGCGAGCACGAGCACGCGGCCCGCGTTCGGTGGTGGAGGGGCCGCAGGGCTCTTCGGGGAGCTACCCGGCTCGGTCATCGCAGCCTTCCTCTCAGGTCAGCACAGCTCGGCACGGGTCAGCTCAGATCGGTGTTGGGTGTGTCGTAGGACTGCTGCAGCGCGTGCGCGGACGGCCCGAACGTCTGCCGCAGGTCGAGCTCGGCCTCGATCACCGCCGCCAGCCGGCGCACGCCCTCCCGGATCCGCTCCGGCGTCGGATAGCAGTACGACAGCCGCATGCACTGGCTGCCGTACCCGTCGGCGTAGAACGCCGTACCGGGCACATAGGCCACGCGGGCGGTCACGGCACGCGGCAGCATCGCCTTGGCGTCGATGCCGGGAGGCAGCGTCAGCCAGACGTAGAAGCCGCCCTCCGGGACCGTCCAGGTAGTGCCGGCGGGCATCAGGTCGTGCAGCGCGGACAGCATCGCGTCGCGACGCTCGCGGTAGAGCTCGCGAAACGCCTTGACCTGCCCCATCCAGTCCTGACCGGCCAGGTAGTCGGAGATCATCAGCTGGCTGAACGCCGGCGGGCACAGCGTCGCAGACTCCTGGGCCAGCACGAGCTTGTCGCGTACGGCGTGTGGGGCCAGCACCCAGCCGACCCGCATGCCGGGGGCGAACGTCTTGGAGAACGAGCCGAGGTAGACCACCCGCTCGGCGGTGTCCGGGCTGGGATCGCCCCGCAGGGCGCGGCGCGGTGTCTCGTCGAAACCCAGCAGGCCGTAGGGGTTGTCCTCGAGCACGAGTACGTCGTGCTCGCGCGCGATCTGGAGGATCTCGGCCCGCCGCGGCGCCGACAGCGACACTCCGGCGGGGTTGTGGAAGTTCGGGATCGTATAGAGGAACTTCACCCGCCGACCGGCGGCCTCGAGCGTGCTCAGTGCCTGCCGGAGCGCGTCCGGGCGCAGCCCGTCGTCGTCCATCTCCGCGTGCACGACCTCGCACTGATAGGCCCGGAAGACCCCGAGCGCACCGACGTAGGAGGGCGCCTCGCAGACGACGACGTCCCCGGGGTCACAGAAGATCCGGGTCACCAGGTCGACAGCCTGCTGCGAGCCGACCGTGACGACGACGTCGTCGGGGTGCGCGTCGATGCCTTCCAGCTGCATCACCTCGCAGATCTGCTCGCGCAGCGCTGGAACGCCCTGGCCGGAGCCGTACTGCATCGCCACCGCGCCGCGCTCTGCCACCAGGGTCTGCACCATGTCACCGATCGTGTCCAGCGGCAGGCCAGAGATGTTCGGCATTCCGCCGGCGAGGGAGACCACCTCGGGGCGGCTGGCGACCGAGAACAGGGCCCGAATCTCCGACGCGGTCATCCCGCGGGTGCGGGCGGCGTACCGGTCGGCGTAGGCGTCGAGACGGGTCTCCCGACCGTGCCCCCGGCCAGGCTCTGGGTTGCCCCCTGGGCTACCCACTGGGTTGTCCCCTGGGCTGTCCACTGGGTTGTCCCCTCGGCTGGGCCGGGCCGGCTGCTGCTCCATCGATGACCCTTCCGCTCTGCCACAGGTGTGGCGCATCGGACTACGATGCATGATGTCAGCATTGTCCCGCGTGTGAGGTGGAGTGTGCCCGGTGGGTCCAACCAGCAGACAGCGCGCGTCGACGACGAGGGCTTGACCCGTGGGTCGCCGCCTCGCCAGCCTGACTCTCGACAACCTCGACGACCTGCCGACCGGCTGCCGTGGCTGCGTGTTCTGGGAGCTCGACCCGGTCGCGGGTGACCGGGCGGCCAAGGTCGGGGACCCGGGGCTGGAGAAGGAGGCTTGGCTCTCCGGCGTGCTGCTCGACTGGGGATCGTGCGGCCGGGTGCTGTACGTCGACAAGGTGCCAGCGGGCTACGTCCTGTTCGCGCCGCCTACGCACGTGCCGCGGTCGGCCGCCTTCTCGACGTCGCCGGTCAGTGCGGACGCGGTCCTGCTGATGACCGCACAGATCCTGCCGGAGTTCCGCGGCAGCGGGCTCGGCCGGGTGCTCGTGCAGACCGTGGTCAAGGACCTGATCAGGCGAGGAGGGATCAGGGCTATCGAGGCCTTCGGAGTGACCCCGGCCTACGCGGCGCACACCACGTGCGTCGTACCGGCGGACTATCTGGCGGCGGTGGGGTTCAAGACGGTGCGGCCGCACCACCGATTTCCCCGGCTCCGGCTGGAGTTGCGCAACGTGCTCACCTGGCGCGAGGACGTCGAGGTCGCACTGGAGCGCATCTTGGGCTCCATGCGCCCCGAGCCGGTGCGGCCGGCGCCGGTGCGGCGTAGCGGTGGGCCCGACTACGCCGACGCCCCCACCCGCTAGGCGGTGGGGGCGTCCAGCAACTGCGCGAGCGGCAGACTCCTCAGGCGTCGATGACGTCGCTGAGGTCGCCCAGCAGCGCGGCCTTCGGCTTGGCGCCGACGATCGTCTTGACGATCTCGCCGCCGGAGAAGACCGCCATCGTCGGGATGCCGGTGACGCGGTACTGCGCCGGCACCTGGGGGTTCTCGTCGACGTTCATCTTCATGATCTGCAGCTTGTCGCCGTGCTCGGCAGCGATCTCCTCGAGGATGGGCGCGACCTGGCGGCAGGGCCCGCACCACTCGGCCCAGAAGTCGACGAGCACGGGCTTGTCAGCCCCGAGCACGCTGGTCGAGAAGTCGGCATCGGTGACGGCGGGAAGAGTTGCCACGGTGAGTGCTCCTTGTGTCGGTGGGGGAGTCGGGTCAGACGTCGGCTGTCGCGGTGTTCTCGGTGATGACCTCGACCTCGGCGGTGGCCAATGCCTCGGCCTCGGTCGAGCTGACGTCACCTGCCGTCGACGCCACGTGGTCGAGGGCGGCGAGGTAACGCTCGGCATCCAGTGCCGCCGCGCAGCCGGTGCCGGCCGCGGTGACGGCCTGCCGGTAGTGGTGGTCTACCAGGTCGCCGCTGGCGAACACGCCCGGGAGGTTCGTCCGGGTG
>DASSKO010000183.1:0-3328 GCA_035690425.1 Nocardioidaceae bacterium | reverse complement strand
CGAATCTCACCCCGCCCATTGTGCCTGCACGCTCAGGTGAGAACTCCACGGAGCACGGCTGTTCCACCGTGGGCGCCACTTGGCGGCGTCGGCTCTCCTCGCCTCCGGCTCTGGCTCAGCCCCGGCGGCGCAGCATGCCGGCCAGCGCGCCGGAGACCGCTCCGATCGCGACACCGCTGGCCAGGCTGATCCGGTCGACCCTGCGCTGCCGCCGGGCCTCCAGCCGAGCCTGGGCGAGCGGGCGCGCGCCAGCGACCGCGACGTACTGGATCTCGGTCGACTCCATCAGTTCTTCCGCCTCCTGCTCCGCGATCGCCTCCGGCGTCGTGTACGCCCAGGCAGCACCGAGCATCACGACCCGGGAGAAGTAGTTGATCCAGATCACCAGCACCAGCGCGATACCGAGCACCGCGGCTCCTGGGCTGTCCGCGGCCTGGGCGAACAGCAGGAAGGCGAGCCGCTTGAGCAGCTCGAACAGCAGCGCGGCCAGGATCGCGCCTTTGACCAGTGAGCTGGTGGGCAGGTCGGGGGCCGGCAGCAGCCGATACATCACGAAGAACAGCACGACGCTGGCAGCGATCCCGACGACGAACGACAACACCCACAGCAGCGCCTTGACGGCTGGAGACTCCGCGATCCCGACGAGCTCGAACAGCGCCGCGGAGAATCCGGTGATGACTCCTGACACCGACACCGACAGCACCAGTGTCAGGCCGATGAGTGCCAGCACCAGCAGGTCGACGCCCTTGCCCACGAAGAAGTTGCGTTGGTCGCTCTGGTCCAGCACAAACGCCGCCTGCAACGCCTGGCGCATCCCGGAGAGCCAGCCCAGCCCGGAGTAGAGCAGACCGACCAGGCCGATGGCGCCGGCGGCACCACCCGCGCTCTTGAACGCCTCGATGCTGATCTGGCCCTCGCCTGGCCCGATCAAGCCGGGCAGCACCTTGGAGATGCCCTCCACAAGGGCTTCCTCGGCGTCCGGGTAGACCACCGCGACGTACGCGACGACCGCGAACGCCAACGCGAGGATGGGGAAGAACGACAGGAAGCCGAAGAACGTCACGGCACCGGCGAGCACGTTGCCCTGCACGTGCGAGTAGTGCAGCAGGGTGCGCACCAGGTGGTCGACGAGAGGCCAGCGGGCCCGCAGGGCGGCAACCGTCGCCTTCGCACGGTCGACCAGCCCCGATGCTTTCTCCTTCTGCTCCTTCAGCGCCATCTGCGAAGTCCTACCCTGCTCTTGCGCTGCGACACGGCTCAGCTCCGCAGCGGGAACTCCCGCGACGGTCGCCAGACCCCGTCCCCGCCGTGGCGGTAGAGGCAGAAGCCGCGCACGTCGAAGGCGCACTCGAAGTCGGCCAGCGTCTTGAACGCGTGGTCGAGGGCGACCTCGCCGACGTCGTGGGCAACGGTCACGTGCGGGTGGTAGGGGAAGCGCGGTTCCTGAGCGAGTACGCCGGACTGCACGCGCGAGGTGAGCACCTCGCAGGAGGAAATGCCTTCGGTGACGGCCACGAACACCACCGGGGAGATCGGCCGGAAGGTGGCGGTGCCCCGCAAGTGCATCCGGAAGCCGTCGACGCCGTTCGCCGCCTGCTGCAGGTGGGCCTCCACGGACGCCATGTCCTCGACGTCAACCTCGGTGGGCGGCAGCAACGTCACGTGCGTGGGAATGGCATCGGCCTGCGGGTCGCCGAACGACGCCCGGTGCCGCTGCAGCTGTGTCCCGTACGGCTCGGGTATGGCGATGGCCACTCCGATCGTGTGCACTCGCGGCACCTTACCGCCTCACTGCAGTGGTGAGACGAAGCCGACCCGGTCATAGACCTGGGTGAGCGTCTGAGCCGCGACCTCACGAGCCCGGTCGGCGCCGACGGCGAGCAGCCGGTCGAGCTCCGCCCGGTCGTCGAGCAGCTCCAGCGTGCGGTCTCGGAACGGTGTCACGAAGTCGACCACGACATCGGCCAGGTCGCTCTTCAGATCGCCGTACCCCTTGCCGTCGTACGCGGTGACCAGGTCGGCGATCGAGCGACCGGTCAGCGCCGAGTAGATCGTGAGCAGGTTGGATACCCCGGGCTTGGCCTCCTCGTCGAAGAGCACCTCCCGGCCGGAGTCGGTGACGGCGGAGCGGATCTTCTTCGCCGAGCGCTTCGGCTCCTCCAGCAGCTCGACGATGCCGCCGGGCGAGGATGCCGACTTGCTCATCTTCGCGGTGGGCTCCTGCAGGTCGAGGATCTTCGCGGTCTCCTTGACGATGTGCGGCTCGGGGACCGTGAAGGTCTGACCGAACCGGTGGTTGAAGCGGCCGGCGAGGTTGCGGGTCAGCTCCAGGTGCTGGCGCTGGTCCTCGCCCACGGGTACGCGGTTGGCGTGGTAGACGAGGATGTCGGCGGCCTGCAGGACGGGGTAGGTGAACAGGCCGACGGTGGCCCGCTCGGTGCCGCCCCTGGCGGACTTGTCCTTGAACTGCGTCATCCGGCTGGCCTCGCCGAAGCCGGTGATGCAGCTGAGCACCCACGCGAGCTGGGCGTGCTCGGGCACGTGGGACTGGAGGAAGACGGTCGCACGCTCGGGGTCGATGCCGGCCGCGAGCAGCTGCGCGGCCGAACGCAGCGTGCGCTCACGCAGCACGGCGGGGTCGTGCTCGACGGTGATGGTGTGCAGGTCGGCCATCATGTAGAACGCGTCGTGGTCTTCCTGCAGCCGCACCCACTGCCGGATCGCGCCGAGGTAGTTGCCGAAATGGAACGAGTCGGCGGTGGGCTGGATGCCCGACAGCACACGCGGACGTGTGGTGGTGTGGGGGCTGGTGCTGGGCGCGGTGGCGGGTGCGGACATGTGTGGCATTCTGCCAAACTCCTCCCTCCCACCGAGATCGCACGTCTGCTCCGAACAGCCCTCACATCGAGATCGCAGATCTCCCGCGCCCGGCGCGCCGAAATCGCGACTCTTCCCCGCTTCGCCTACTGACGAGTCAGGCCACCGCTGATGCCTGGTGCTCCAATAGCCACGCGTTGATCAACGTGATGTCTCTGGCGCCCAGATGCTCGATCTCCGAATCATGCTTTTGGCCGTGCCTAGCAAGCCAGGCGTTGACGTCCGCCCAGAGCCAGAGCCCGCCGACCAGCAGCACGTATGGCTCGGGGAAGGGATCCTCCTTATACCGCTCTCCTCTCACCCACAGGCCGACGGCTTGCGGAGTCACATCCGCCCGGCTCGCGATGGAGCCGCGTGTCACCAGGTCCTCACAGGCGCGCTCGACGACGACGCCGATGCTTTCCAGCCGGCCGACGAGAAATTGTGCCGCTTCAACCGCATCGGCCCCTTT
>DASSKO010000182.1:0-9099 GCA_035690425.1 Nocardioidaceae bacterium | reverse complement strand
AACGCGATCGCCCAGCGCGGCGCCTTCGCCGTCGAGCCCAGCCGGCGCTGCAGGGCGATGTCGTCGACCTTGACGACCACGCCGTCGATCTCGTGCTCGACGCTGTGCCGGTGCTCGCCGTAGTGGGCGATGTAGTCGCGCACGGCCCCGAGGTCCGGCACGACCCGGTAGTAGCTGCTGACGGGCAGCCCGAGCGCGGCCAGCGCTTCGTAGCCGAGCGACTGGCTGTGCACCTCGAACCCGCGGGTGGCGCCTATCCCGTGCAGGGTGAGCCGCAGCGGTCGCGAGGCGGTCACGTGCCAGTCCTTCTGCCGCAACGACCCGGCCGCGGCGTTGCGGGGGTTGGCGAACGGCGACTTGCCGGCCTCGACCAGGGCGGCGTTGAGCTCGTCGAACGCCGCCACCGGGAAGTAGACCTCACCGCGCACCTCGAGCAGTTCCGGCGGGTCGCCGGACAGCCGGCCCGGCACGTCGTCGAGCGTGCGGACGTTGGCGGTGACGTCCTCGCCGGTGCGGCCGTCGCCACGGGTGGCGGCGCGTGACAGCCGCCCGTGCTCGTAGACGAGGTCGATGGCCAGACCGTCGATCTTCAGCTCGCAGAGGTAGGCGGGGACGGACTCGACCTCCCGCAGCGCCCGCTGGGCCCAGGCCTGGAGCTCCTCGTCGGAGAACGCGTTGTCGAGGCTCAGCATGCGCTGGAGGTGCGCGACCGGCGCGAAGCGCTGGGTCTCGATGTAGCCGGCGACCCGCTGCGTGGGCGAGTCGGGCGTGCGCAGCTCGGGGTAGGTGTCCTCGATCTCGGTCAGCTCGCGCATCAACGCGTCGTAGTCGGCGTCGCTGACCGAGGGGTCGTCGAGCACGTAGTAGCGGTAGGCGTGCTCGTCGATCTCGCGGGCCAGCTCGACGTGTCGCTCCCGGACCGCGGGCGGCGCGTCGGCGGTCACCGGGGCGCCTCCGGGGATTCGACGAGGACGCGCCCGATCTGGCGCAGGAGCCGAAGGGCGGTGTGCGCCCAGCCGACGGAGGCACCGGCCAGCCCGCAGGTCGGGGTCGGGACGACGGCCTGCGCCAGCCGCTCGGGGGCGAACCCGAGCCGCTGCCAGAGGGCCCGGGCGGGACCGACCAGCTCGCCCGGCGACGGTGGCGCGCCCGGACCGGTCGAGGGGACGAGGCCGAGGAGCAGCGCGCCACCAGCCTCGACGTAGCCGCCGATCGTGTCGTCGTCGCGCCCGGTCAGCATCGCGGCATCAACCGACAGCGCCTGCGCCCCGGCGGCCACCATCAGCGCGAGCGGTGGCCGCGCGGCGCAGCAGTGCAGCACGCGGAAGGCCTCGCCGGCGTCGAGGGCACGGCGCAGCAGCGTCGCCGCGTCGGGCCCGTCGACCGCACGCAGTGCCCCGAAGCCGCTCGCGGTGGGCACGCTGCCGGTGAGCACCGCGGGCAGCGACGGCTCGTCGAGCTGCAGCAGCAACGTGGCGCCCGGCACCCTGCGGCGGACGTCGTCGAGGTGCTGCCGGACCCCCTCCGCCAGCGAGTCGGCGAGGTCGCGGACCGCGCCGGGATCGGCCAGCACCTTGTCACCGCGGGTCAGCTCGAGAGCGGCGGCAAGCGTCCAGGGCCCGGCGACCTGGACCTTCAACGGGCCCTCGTAACCCTGGGTGGCCTCTTCCAGGGCGTCAAGGTCGCGGGTCAGGAGGTCGCGGGCGCGCCGCTCGTCGACCCCCGGCCGGCCAACCACCCGCCAACCGGACGGCTGCAGGTCGACGTGCAGGTCGACGAGCAGGCCGCAGGACCGCCCGACCATGTCGGCGCCTGGACCGCGGTGGGGCAGCTCCGGGAGGTGCGGCAGGTCGGGCAGCTCGCCGACGACCAGCCGGCACGCCTCGCGGGGGTCGTCGCCGGGCAGTGACCCGATGCCGGTCGCGGCCCCGGGCTGCCAGGGTCGCAAGGCCTCACCGGTCACCGGCCGAGCCTAATGCGGGCCGCCGACAGGGCAGGTGAACGCCGCAGCCGCGGCGAATCCATGCAGCACCGTCCTCCGGCGTACAGGAGTCGCTCCGTGTTGCCACGCGTCCCCCGACGTCCGCTGCTGCTCGCCGGCGCGCTCGCGCTGATCGCCGGCCTGGTCACGCCGGCGGTGGCCCGCCAGCCCGCCGGCACCGCGCTGAGCCGGCTCGGTGTCGGCCACGTCTGGCTCATCAACGTCGAGAACAAGAGCTACGCCGAGACCTACGGCGGCGCGACGCCGACCTACCTCAACTCGACGCTGCGCCGGCAGGGCGTGCTGCTGGAGCAGTACTACGGCATCGGGCACCTGAGCCTCGACAACTACATCGCACAGCTGTCCGGGCAGGCGCCGACGCTCCTGACGCAGAGCGACTGCCAGGTCTACGTCGACGTGGTGCCGGGCGTGGCGGGGCCCGACGGGCAGGCGATCGGGCAGGGCTGCGTCTACCCGGCATCGGTCAAGACACTGCCCGACCAGCTCGACGCGGTCGGCAAGACGTGGAAGGGCTACATGGAGGACATGGGCAACGACCCGTCCCGGGAGCCCGACCGGTGCGGCGCACCGCCGCTCGACCCGACCAACGGCATGCGCGACGGGACGCAGACCGCCACGGCCACCGACCAGTACGCCGCCCGGCACAACCCGTTCGTCTACTTCCACTCGATCCTCGACCGGACCTACGGCGACGCGCCGAACCACGCGACCTGCGTCACCAACGTGGTGCCGCTCACGGCGCTCGCCACCGACCTGGCGAAGAAGCCGGCCGACGTGCCGAACTTCAACCTGATCACCCCGAACCTCTGCGACGACGGCCATGACGACCCCTGCGTCGGTAAGGACGTCGACGGGGGCACGGCCAGCGGTCTGAAGGCCGTCGACCTGTGGCTGCAGAAGTACATCCCGATGATCGAGGCGTCCCGGGCCTTCCAGCAGGACGGCTTGATCATCGTCAGCGGCGACGAGGCGGAGAGCAGCGACTCGACGTCCTGCTGCAACGAGCAGTCCGGCTACAACACCCCGCTCGCGGGCGGCGGCGGGATCACCTCCGGCAGCCCCGGCCCCGGCGGCGGCCGCATCGGCACCCTGGTCATCGGTCACGGGGTGAAGCCCGACTCCACCAGCACCACGGCCTACAACCACTACTCGCTGCTGCGCAGCCTGGAGGACCTCTTCGGCGTCACGACCGGCGGGGCCGACGGGCAGGGTCACCTCGGCTACGCGGGCGCGACCGGGCTGGTCCCGTTCGGCAAGGACGTGTTCCAGGCAGCGAAGGGAGCGTTCTGATGTCGCCGCTCGACCGGCGCCGGTTCCTGCTGGGTGCGGCCGGGGTCGCGACGCTGGCCGCGACCTCGCCCGCCTGGGCCACCCGGCCCGGCCCGGCCGACCAGCCGCTGGCGCCGCTGCCCGACCCGGACAAGAGCGGGCTGGACCACATCGTGGTGGTCTGCATGGAGAACCGCAGCTTCGACCACTACCTGGGCTGGCTGCCCGGCGCCAACGGCAAGCAGGCCGGGCTGTCCTACCCCGACGACAAGGGCACCCTGCACCCGACCCACCACCTGACCGAGTGGCAGGGCTGCGGCTTCAACGACCCCGACCACTCCTACTCCGGTGGCCGGGTGCAGCTCGACGGCGGCAAGTGCGACGGGTTCCGCAAGCGCGGCAACGACGACTACGCC
This sequence comes from Nocardioidaceae bacterium, assembly GCA_035690425.1. GTDB lineage: Bacteria > Actinomycetota > Actinomycetes > Propionibacteriales > Nocardioidaceae > DASSKO01. The sequence goes on along the minus strand of DASSKO010000182.1, from coordinate 5,412 downwards.
CTCGGCTACTACACCAAGAACGACCTGGCGCTCTACGGCCCGCTGGTCGAGCAGGCGACGGTCTTCGACAACTACTTCTGCTCGATCCTCAGCTCCACCTATCCCAACCGCTTCTACACGCACGCCGCGGCGACCGACCGGCTCGACAACGCCATGGTCACCTCGGTGCTGCCGACGATCTGGGACAAGCTCGCGGCCAAGAACGTGAGCGCCAACTACTACTTCAGCGACCTGCCGTTCCTCGCGCTGTGGGGCACCAAGTACATCTCGCTCGCCCGCCACATCGAGACGTTCTTCGCGCAGGCGGCGACCGGCACGCTGCCGTCGTACTCCTACCTCGACCCGTTCTTCCTCGGTGAGGACCAGGGCGGCTCCAACGACGACCACCCGCACGCCGACATCCGACGCGGGCAGGCGTTCCTCTCGCTGGTGGTGCAGGCGATCCTCAACTCACCGCTGTGGGACCGCACCGCGCTCGTGATCACCTACGACGAGTGGGGCGGGTTCTTCGACCACGTCGTGCCGCCCGTGCTCCCCGACGACCACGACCTCAACCCGACGAGCACGCCGCACGGGCAGGCCGGGTTCCGGGTGCCGGCGATGGTGCTGTCGCCGTTCGCCCGCCGCGGCTACGTCGGCAGCGCGCAGTACGACCACACCTCGATCCTCAAGATGGTCGAGTGGCGCTGGGGCCTGTCCCCGCTGACCAGCCGCGACGCGGCGGCGCGCAACCTGGCGGAGACGTTCGACTTCGCGCACCCCGACACCGCAGTGCCGAACCTGCCGATCGTGCCCGACCCCGGACCGCACATCTGCGGCGCGCCCGGCGTCGGGATGGCGACGGAGGAGTCGTTCTGGACCGGACTCAAGACCAAGGCCGCGGCCGAGGGCTGGGCGGTGCGCTGAGCGCTGCCCGGCGCACGTGTCGAGCGTTACCGAGCCCGCCGCTGCGTGCCCTTGGTCGGCGCCTTCTTCGCCGGGGTCTTCGCCGCGGTCCTGACCGCCGCGGCCCGCTTCACCGATGTCCGCGGCGGCGTGGTGCCGGTGGCGGGAGCGCCCGGGCTCGCGCCGCGCCGTTCGCCGCGCAGCCACTGCAGGTCGGCCTCGAACGCCTTGATGAGCTCGTCGCGGTCGGCGCTCGCCGCCCGGACGGCGAGGCTCCACCGGCAGATCACCTCGAGATCGGTCAGCTCCACCTGCTCGGCCATGCCCGCGACCTTACCGACCGGTCCGGTTGTCGGGCCGATATCGCGACCTGTCGCCCCGGGTGTGGCGTGACTCAGCCGATCGTCGCCTGACCGACGACGCGGTCGCCGTCGTAGAGCGCCACCGACTGGCCCGGTGCGACGCCACGGACCGGCGCGTCGAGCGCCACGTGCAGCCGGCCGTCGCGCAGCTCGGCCGTCGCGGGCACCGCCTCGCCGTGCGCCCGGATCTGCGCGGCGCAGCGCATCGGCAGCGACGGCGCCGGGCCGCACCACGTGGGAACGCCGGCGCACAGTGTCGAGACCTCGAGCGCGTCGGCTCCGCCGACCGTGACCGTGCCGGTCACCGGCTGCACGTCGAGGACGTAACGCGGGCGGCCGTCGGGCACCGGCCGGCCGAGGCGCAGGCCGCGCCGCTGGCCGACCGTGAACCCGTAGACGTTGTCGTGCCGGCCGAGCACCTCCCCGGTGGCGGCGTCGACCAGCTCGCCGGGCCGCTTGTCCAGCCGACGGGACAGAAAGCCACGGACGTCGCCGTCGGGCACGAAGCAGATGTCGTGGCTGTCGGGCTTGTCGGCGACGGCGAGCCCGCGGTCGGCGGCCTCGGCCCGTACGCCGTCCTTGCACGAGTCCCCGAGCGGGAAGAGCGCATGGGCGACCTGGTCCGGGCGGAGCACCGCCAGGACGTAGGACTGGTCCTTCGCCGGGTCGACGGCGCGGTGCAGCAACCCGTCGACGACCCGCGCGTAGTGCCCGGTGCACACCGCGTCGAAGCCCAGGCCCCGCGCCTTGTCGAGCACGGCGGCGAACTTGATGCGTTCGTTGCAGCGCAGGCACGGGTTCGGCGTACGGCCCGCGGCGTACTCCGCGACGAAGTCGTCGACCACGTCGGCGCGGAACCGGTCGGCGAGGTCCCAGACGTAGAACGGGATGCCGATGACGTCGGCGGCCCGGCGCGCGTCGTGCGCGTCTTCGACGGTGCAGCATCCGCGCGCGCCGGTGCGGAACGTCTGCCGCTGCTGGGACAGCGCGAGGTGCACCCCGGTGACGTCGTGGCCCGCATCGACCGCCCGCGCGGCAGCGACTGCCGAGTCGACGCCGCCGGACATGGCGGCGAGGACATTCACCGGCGGCGCTCTCTCACCGGCTCTGGGCCTGCCGGGCCCGCTCGACGACGGGGCCGATCGCCTCGGCGAGGGCCGTCACGTCGGCGTCGGTGGAGGTGTGCCCCAGAGAGAAGCGCAGCGAGGCCCGCGCGCGGTCCTCGTCCTGGCCCATCGCGAGCAGCACGTGGCTCGGCCGGGCGACCCCTGCCGAGCAGGCCGACCCGGTCGAGCACTCGATGTCGCGCGCGTCGAGCAGCAGCAGCAGCGAGTCGCCCTCGCAGCCGGGGAAGGAGAAGTGCGCGTTGCCGGGCAGCCGCCGCTCGCGGTGCAGCGTCGGGTCGCCGTTGAGCAGCGCGTCGGGCAGCACCGCCCGCACCTGGTCGACCAGCCGGCCACGCAGGTCGTGCAACCGCTCGGCCCGGGTCGGCTGCTCCTTCACCGCGACCTGCAGCGCGGTCGCGAGACCTGCGACGGCCGGGGTGTCGAGGGTGCCGGACCGGACGTCGCGCTCCTGACCGCCGCCGTGCAGCAGCGGCGCGCAGTCGACGTCGCGACCGAGCAGCAGCGCGCCCGCACCGATCGGGCCACCGAACTTGTGCCCGGTGACGGTCATCGCATCCAGTCCGCTGGCCGCGAAGTCGACCGGCAGCTGGCCGACGGCCTGCACCGCGTCGCTGTGCACCGGCACGCCGTGCGCGTGAGCGAGCGCAGCGAGCTCGGCGACCGGCTGGACGGTGCCCACCTCGTTGTTGGCCCACATGACCGAGACGAGCGCGACCTCGTCGCCCGCTCGCTGCAGCAGCTCGTCGAGCGCCTCGACCTGGACGCGCCCGGTCTCGTCGACGGGCAGCCACGTCACCTCGGCGCCCTCGTGTTCGGCGAGCCACTCCGCGGCGTCGATCACCGCGTGGTGCTCGACCGCGCTGACCACGACCCGGCGGCGGCGCGGGTCCTGCGCCCGGCGGGCCCAGTAGATGCCCTTGACCGCGAGGTTGTCGGCCTCGGTGCCGCCGCTGGTGAGGACCACCTCGCTGGGACGCGCGCCGAGGGCCGCGGCGATCGTCTCGCGCGACTCCTCGACGACGCGACGAGCCCGGCGACCGGCGGCGTGCAGCGAGGAGGCGTTGCCGACCTGCGCCAGCTGCGCCGCCATCGCCTCCACCGCCTCCGGCAGCATCGGCGTCGTGGCGGCGTGATCCAGGTAGACCATCGACGTTCAGCCTAACCGCGCGGCTAGGAAACCGGCGCGCCCATTCGCGGGCCCTGCGTCGGCACGACCACGGGCAGCGGCTCGTCGGCGGCCACGACGACCAGCTGGCTCGGCAGCACGCCGGCCCCCGCGCGGACGTCGGCCGCGACCGCCACCGCCACGTCGGCCGGATCGGCAGCCGTCTGCAGGTGCACGACCACCTGCGGCCGGTGGTCGCGGAACCGTGGGTGGACGACGACCCGCCAGTCGGCCACGTCGGCACTGCCGACCAGCGCGCCGGCAAGCGTTCGCAGGTCGAGCGGCCGGCGCAGGTCGGGTACCCGCTGCACGAGTCCGCCGCGCGCCAGGGTCGAGGGCACGCGAGGCACCCGGCGACCGCAGGACGGGCACGAGCCCGACTCGAGCGGTCCGGGCAGCACGTCACCGGTGCGCCAGCGCAGCAGCGCGCTGCCGCGCATGCCGAGCTGGGTGAGCACCAGCTCGCCCGGGCCGCTGCCGGCGTAGGCCTCCGCGGTCTCCGGGTCGACCACCTCGACGAGGTCGACGTCCGGGTAGGTGTGCAGGCCCGAGCCGGGCGCGCACTCGCCCCACAGCACCCGGGCCCCCGACGGCGCGTGCACGGCGAGCACGACGGCGCCGGTAGCGGCCATCCCCGACAGCGCGCCCGCCGCCGCCCGCCGCTCGGCGGCACTCGGTGCGCCGACGAGCAGCAGACGGCGTACGCCGGACAGGTCGGCGCCCAGCGTCGCGAGGTCGTCCACCAGGTCGGCAGCGGCGTCCGCGGGCGCGGCGAGGGCCGTGGCCGGCATGACCCGGAGCGCCGCGGCGACGTCGCGCGCGTCGGGGCCCGGGAAGTAGGCCGGAGCCCCGGCCGCGAGCGCGGCGTACTCCAGGCCGAGGTGCTCCGCGCTGCGGGTCACCGGCACGGCGCTGACCAGGACGTCGTCGGCCGTCAGGCCGAGCACGTCCCACAACCGGCGTCCGGTGCGCGCGACGACGTCGAGGTCGCCGCGGGTGCTGGCCAGGGGCCAGCGGAAGCCGAGTCCGGTGGTCAGGTAGGAGGTCGGCCGGGTGTCGGTCTCGACGACCTGGCGGTAGGCCTGCGTCGACACCAGCCGCCGCGCGAGCGCGCGGCGGACGGCCGGCCCGGTGGCGTGCACCGCGTAGCCGGTCTCGCTGGGCTGCAGCACCAGCGCCGCCATCGCCGCCGGGTCGCCGTCAGGGCTGATGTCACGCTCGCCGACCGCCGGCAGCCGCGAGAGGCCGGCTACCGACTTCACCGACGACGGCGAGATCCCGAGCGCGCGGAACCGTTCGCGCCAGAACGGCCCGAACGGTGCCACGGCGTCGGCGACCTGCGCGCGCAGCAGGGCGTCCTGCCGGTCGCGCAGCTCCTTGTCAGACCACGTGTCCCATGCCGACGCCACGGCCGGGGACTTTACTTCGTCAGCTGGACCGCTTCTCGATTTCGGTAGTCACTTGCGGGACGACGTCGAACAGGTCGCCGACCACGCCGAAGTCGACCAGCTCGAAGATCGGCGCCTCGGGGTCCTTGTTGATGGCGACGATCGTCTTCGACGTCTGCATGCCCGCCCGGTGCTGGATCGCGCCGGAGATGCCGACGGCGATGTACAGCTGCGGCGACACGGTCTTGCCGGTCTGCCCGACCTGGAAGGTGTGCGGGTAGAAGCCGGAGTCGACCGCGGCGCGGGAGGCGCCGACGGCGCCGCCGAGGGAGTCGGCCAGCCCCTCGATGAGGGAGAAGTTCTCGGCGCTGGCCACGCCACGACCGCCGGAGACGACGATCGAGGCCTCGGTCAGCTCCGGCCGGCTGCTCTTCTGCTCGATGACCCGGTCGGCCACGCGGGTGCCCTTGGCGGCGTCGGAGACC